>JBGPJV010000011.1:0-12535 GCA_041485605.1 Candidatus Nanoarchaeia archaeon
GGAATATTACTCGAAGCGAAATAACTCTTTATTCTTTTCAATTTCATCAGGTGTAAAGATGCCGCCATTCATTGATAAGTAAACACCTGGCTCAATACTGGGGAATAGTCCGATAGCAAATCCAGCGATGACATCACTGAGCCAATGAACATTCAAATATACTCTGCTGAAGCCTATCAAAACAAATAAAATAATGTTTGTCAGTATGAACGTGTTTCGGGCGATGCCCCTCTTGATGTCGTCTTTAAATGAATAGAGAAGCAGGGAGAAGAAGATGACCGACATTGTTGCGTGTCCGCTGGGAAAACTATACCCTCCAACTGTAATGTACGCGTTTTCTGGTCGTGCCCGATGAATAATGAGCTTTACAAGAACTTCTAATAGCAAACCCCCAATTAAGCTACAAATCAACAATAGCGAATTATACCATTTCTTTTTGAAGAGGAGAAAAATAAATAAGATAAGAGAGAGGATGAACAAGTTTAGAGGGCTGACAATCTGAGTGATGACGAGCATTATTTTATTGAGCCATGGATTCCAGAGCATAACTACGTTTTGACTTAACCACCAGTCTATCTTCGTAATGAATTCGTGATCAAGAACGTCTTCAAGCATTTTCGAAAAAATATACAACGAGAAAACATTCAACATTAACGCATAAATGTGATACTTTTCAAAGATTCTCTTTCTTTTATTAATAAAGCGGTATGCATACATGAACAGAATGCTGAGAATTATTGCGATGACGACAAATCTTCCTATGTACTTCGACGTGACTTCGTAACTTGCTCCAAAAACATACCCGAGCAATACGAACGAGACCGCCCAACTCACTCCTCCAATGATATTATAGACCAGGAAAGTGAGGAATGGCACGCGCGTTGAGCCAGCAACGAAAGGAGCAAAAGCTCTCGTTAACGAAGCAAATCGCCCGAGAACCAATGTTTTTCCGCTATGCTGACGCATTAACTTTTGCGTTGCGTGATATTGTTTATCCCGAAAGAAAAAATACCGGCCATACCTCGTGATGAAAGAATGCCCATACTTTCTTCCCAAGAAATATCCAATACCGTCTCCCACAATCGCACCGAGCGCAGACACCCAAAGAACGTCGCCCAAGTCAAGAATTCCGGTCTTGGCAAAAAAACCTCCCAGAATCACAATCACCTGCCCAGGAATGAGCAGACCAAATACAGGAGTTGATTCCAGCATTGCAGCAATCAAGATAACCCAATAACCCCAATGATGCAATAACGGCGAAGGCAAAAGCAACAATGTCTCGATAAACGACATATGCTAAAAAATAAGCATCCCGTATTTAAAGGATTTGAAGAAAAATACGAATAAAATAAAATATCCAATTTCTCCCTTTAACAACCCCTGCCTTTTAAGACGGTGTTCAACTATGACTGGCAAATATGCAGCGTTAGAGTAATATCCATTCCAGGCCTTATTTTTTCTGGTCTTGTGCTGCCTTCGCGTTCTCCTTCGCATGGCCCGTGCTCAATTGAAATTTCTTCTACTGCTTCAGTGCCGTTCATGTAAAAGCGGTAATTTTTGCCCCATTTGCCGAGTGTTTGCCCGAGCATCTGTATTATCATTCCATCTGCTTTTTCGCAGGTGTTTGTGCCGTCTTCGCATGATGATGCCCCAATCCAGTCTTTTGTTGCGACGGCGCAGTTTTGCAGTAATTCTCGCACGCTTCGTTTGCCGCAATTGAGTGATGTTGTTCCCATCATGGTGTTCAGGAAATTTGCCGCCTGCACGCTTTCCTTGACGCGCGAAACTTCTGTTGTAGGCGTTTTGGTAAGAATAACAACAGCAAACAATAGTCCGATGGCGAGTAAAATAATTATTATGGCCAAGCCAAAGATTTCAGTTTGGCCTTTACTGGACATAAACAGCCACCTCCATTACGCCGAATGAATAGCTGTCCCGCCATGCGTCAAAGATAAGTATTGGGCTTTGTGTGACGAGTTTGTCAACGTATTCTTGTGGAACATTTGCATAGAGGTTCCATGTTGAATTGCCGGGGAATGCTTCTTCGACGGTAATTGTTGCATACCCGAAGTCGTTGAAATAGTCATTGCGCACCGTTTCATTTGTGTTTATAAGTTTGGATAATTTATCTAGTTTTATTCTGTCAACGCAATTGTCGCGCTGCGTGACTAAAAATGAGCAGTCTAGTTCTGGCAGGTAGAGTGATTTCAAGACAATTTGGAATGCGTATTGTTCGCTCGCCTTGACTTTTTCTTTTTGCAATGAAGATTTTTGAGCTCCAAAGTAAAATATTGAACCGGTAAAAAGAAGAAAGAAAAAAACTATCAAAACGGCTATGGTCTCAAACATTTTGACTTGACCTCTCATTTAGAACAGCTCCGGGCAGCTTTGCTGTAAGAAATTGACGTTTGCGCTGTCCAGTTGCTCTTTGAGTGGGCTGAGCTGCCGTATCAGGCTGTCGTCTAATTTGACGGCCAGCTGCTGTCCTATTGTGTGCTGCTGGCAGAGCATTCCGACAACAGTGGAAGGTGATGCTTCAGCGCAAACATTTCCTGGTCGTGCTCCGTAATTGCACCAGGTTCTTTCTGCTTCAAATGATTTTTCCTGCAATTCTCCGGCGCGTTCCGCGTAGAGTTCAGAAACGTATGAAAGTTTTCTGAACGCTGTTCTCAGGCCGCATTCGTACATTACGTAATCTTGTGCAAAAATTGCCGCGTACAGGCTTGGCAGTCCTATGTAGCTGAGGAACTTTACTCTGTTGAAGCTTGTTCCTTCTTTTTCATAGAATGCAACGCCGTTTTGGTCTATTTTGATGGCGTCTGCGCTGACTTTGTTGAACGTGCTGTCGATTGTTGGCGGGTCTGCGTTGAGGAAAACAAATTTGGTGTGCTGGTAATCTTCTGCTTTCAGTCGTGAAACTTCATCAAGTGTTATATTCTCATACGAAATGAGCGGTGGAATGTTTTTTGTCAGTTGTCTGAGCAGTGAGCTGCTGATTGGTTCTTCCTGATAGACGAAATAGTATTTGATGTTTGGATTTGTCAAATAAAGGAAGTTAGTAACACGATATGGAAGTTTGAGTTCCAGTGCCCAGACCGTGATTTCTTGGTCTGTGAGAAGTTCTGGTGCGAACATGGCCTTGTCCCCAAATGGTTTTTGCGCGTTTTCTATTCTAAAGCGGCAGTTGCACCCTTCAAGGCATTCAAAGACAATGCCTTGTGGGGGCACAGGCAGCCGTTGTGCTGTGCCTCTGCTGACAATGGCGCCGGTAAATATGTTTTCAATGTCTGTAGCCAGTGTAAGCTGTAATTTTTCTTGGCTGTATGCGCGTTGTTTGTATGCAACACTGAAAAAGAATGCCAGTATGAGCGCGCCGGCTATCATTATGAATATCCAGTGGAACTGTAGCTCAAATCCCTTTTTGTTAAATGGGTGCCGCAGCCCCCCGGAGGGGACTGCAGCGGTGCGGTCTATTGCCATGGTGAGATTTTTGCTTTTTTGCCGGTTCCTTCAAGCTTGACAATGACGCCGTTTGTGTTTGGTATACACACGGAGCCGTTGTCGACCTGAAGGTCGGGAAGATACAAATCAAGTGTTCGGGGAACAACAAACACGTTTGCGCTTTTGACCGCGCACGCGTCCTGCGCCCAGGGCAGGCTTATTTTTTGGCTGGGCAAGATCAGTTCTGGTGTTCCGGTGGAACAGGTAATGGGGTCAAGGAAGCAGACGCCTGAGAATTTGCTTGGTAGTTTGAACGTGACCTTTCTTACTGTTCCGTAATCGCGTTTGACTCTTTCGACTGCTGTTTCCAAGTCTGTTCTGAAATCAACTAGAACAACTTGTTCTTGTCTTTCCATGAAGTACTTTACTGCTTTGTAGCCGTATGCGATTATCAAAACAAACACGAGCCCGGCTAGTATGTATATGAATACTTGGCCGATGATTTGACCTCTAGTGCCGGTGCTTTTTGCCATAGTGTTCAAACTCTTTTTCAAATTCTTCTTTGTGTGCTGAATAGTATTCTGATGTTATCTTGAGTTTGCGGAAGAGTTCTTCCATTTCTTCTTTTGAAAGAAGTCCGGCTTTGAATAATTTGTATTTTGCCAGCAAATCTTTGCGCGCGTCTTCGTTTAGTTCTCCAAGCATCGCGCGTAATTTCATTAGGGGTGCTTCTGGCAGTGCTCGTTCTTTGTGCGTCATTTTGCGTAATCTTTCAAGCGCCTCGTGGAATTTTTTCGGGGGCAGGGGCTTTTTCTTTATTTCTCGTTCAAGCGGTATCCAGTTTTTGTCCGGCACTTCTTCTTCTTTCGCGAATGTTCTGAGTTTTTCTATTTCGTCTTCAACAATTTCTTTGGCTGGTTTTTCTTCAACTCTCACAACAGGAATTGCTGGTTTTCTCTTTTCTTTTTGTTGTCGCAGTACAATATAGACGCCGTAAACAATTCCGCCGATTGCAAGCAGTACGAATAATACTTTTAGGAATCCGAGGAAGGTTGATGGCGGGTGGCTGGCAGGGTCCAATGGGTCAGTTCCTGCCTGTACTTCTGCGTAATCGGTCCATCCGTCGCCGTCCGTGTCTTTCTTTGTTGGATTTGTGCCGAGTTTGAATTCTTCTAGGTTGGTGAGTTTGTCTTTGTCTGGGTCTGCGTCTGCTGCTGCTTCAGGGCAGTCGATGCAGTTGAAGTTGTCCGTTCTCCATCGGTCGTTGATTTCGTCTCCTAAGGTGAATGTTTGTGACGGTCCGCATCCTTTTTCATCAATTTTGTCGTCTGCCGGTGTGTTCAGGCATTTGTCAACGTCGTCTGGTATGCCGTCGTGGTCTTCGTCTCCAATTGGCTCTGAGGTGCATACTTTTAGGTCTGGTTTGCAGTGTAATGGCTCATTGCAATCTGTACTTTCTTCGCAGTTCTTTCCTTCCGCGCACCTGTCGCATGGCCCGCCGCAGTCAACGTCTGTTTCGCCTGGGTCAAGGACTTTGTTCGCGCAGGGTGGTGCATCTGCGCACACGCTCTTGAGTAAATCACAGTATCCTGTGCTGCAATCTGTGTGCCGTATGCAGCTTTTGTCGTTTTCGCATTTGGTGCATACTTGTCCGCCGCAGTCAACGTCTGATTCGAGGCCGTTCATTACTCCATCATCGCACGCTGCTACTTTGCAAGTGCCTTCCTGGCAGTAATTTGTCGCGCAGTCAATGTTGCCGTTGCATTTTTTGCCTTCTCCGCATCCGTCGCATTCTCCGCCGCAGTCAACGTCTGTTTCTCCTAAGCTCATGTCGCCGTCTTTGCAGGGTTCCGGTTCTCTGCTTACGTCTACTTTTACACCATCGCTTTCCATTAGCTCGCTTTTCAGGCCAACTTGGCTGACTGCTTTGACGGCAAAATTGTATTGCTTGTTGTTTTGTAAAGTAAAGGGAGAACCATTTTGTGTGTGTGAGATGTAGAAGTACTCGCCGTCTGTTACATTGCTGACTAAGTCTTTGAACACTGCTTGTTTTTCCGGCAATCCTTCCAGAGTAACCAAATAATAAGAGATGTTAACATCATCATCGTGTCCTTTGAATGATACTCTGATTTTGTTTTTGCTCCAGGTTATATCTGGTGCGTCTTCAAACACTCCTTCATCTTTGACGTAATCCATTATCGGTGGAGTTGTGTCAACAAGCACTGGTATTCTGATAATGTCTGATTGTTCTCCTGAGACGTGCGCGCATTTGACGTAATAGAAGTATTGGCCTGCATTGCTTACTGTTATCTGCTGCCATTGCGTGTAGCTTGATGTGCACGCGCCCATGCAGTGTGTGGTATCGTCTGGTCTTTCGCCAAAGTAGCAGAAGACGCGTTTGTTTGCAACAACGCCGATAGTAAATGTCAGATTGCCGAATCCGATTGGTGTGCTGCTGGAGACGTTCAAAGGCAGGCTTAAGTCAACAGTAAATGGCGCTGATACTGGTTGTGACAAAAGTTGGTTTTTTCCTTTGCAGGTGATATAGTAGGAATATGCTTTTTTCTCGGTGACGTTTACTGGAACTCCCAAACTTTCCTTTGGCAACAAGTCATAGCCGGGGAACACGTTTTCCATTTGTGGGAAGTTGCTTGATATGAGGGAATATTTGCAAAATCCGGGCTTGTCAAGCTGGACTTTGAGAGTTGTAGCATAGATGTCCTTGCCAGGGATGTATTGTTCTGCGATGACGGAGGGTTCTGCAAATGCTTTGACAATGCTGACTGGTTCTGTGTCTTGTGTTAAATTGAAGGTTCTTTCAACTATGCCGAAATCTGCGAATTGGCAGTAAACGTGGATTGGGTATTCGCGCTGCGCATTGTATGGAATTGTTACTTCTGATGCTGTGTGTATTGTGTTGCTTCCTTCGAATGCTTTGAAGAATTCGAAGTCTGAGGGGTTTGGCGCGGTTGGCGTATCGTACACATATGCGCACGTGCTGGGCAGTGGTGTTTCTACCGTGACGTTGAAGATTGAATATGGCGTAACTGCAAATGCTGGCGAAAGCAATCTTATGCCTGGTTTTCTAGTTGCGATATAGAAGCTGCTTTGTTTGAAAATGTCAAGTCCGTTGAATCCCTGCGCGTCTACGGAAATTGTAACTTTTCCTCCTGCCACGTTATCGACTTTTGCCGTGAAGGTTTGGTTATTGTTGCTTGGCTTGAACAATGCAGTTATGTCTCGTGATGTTATTTTTGGAACATAGGGGTCGTCAAATACGTCCACCAGTAATTGTATGGAGTCAAGCGTGACTGGCCGCGTGAAATTTAATTCAATGTCTACGCTTGTCTTGTTGAAGTAACTGCCGTCTGGCGGAGATATTGTAAGTCCTGCAAGTTCTGGGTCAACAACTAAGACATAATTGATGCCGGGCTGGTCGACGTAAATGTTTTTGTCATTGTGGCCGTTGACGCTGAAATTGTAAGTTCCCAATAAATCTGCGATTGGAACAAAGCTGTGTATTGCGACCATGCCTGTTGTTTGCTGCTGGAGCGCGATGCCTTCTCCTGGCCGCGAGATGTCGACGTATGTTATTTGGGTTGGCTCGTCAAATGCCATGGTGAATGTTGGGCGTGTTGCGGATGTGTAGATTGTTTTGCCGATAACTCTGCCTCCAGAAATGTTAATCCCAAGCAGTCTGGGCCCGTTGCAGTTGTCGCATGAAAAAATGCTTGCGTGATTTATTATTTCCAAATTATTTGCCGCGTCTCTTCCGTAAAACCATATCGTGTTATTTCCGGCCGAGAGTTTTGCAACGGTTCGGTTGCCGTCTTTAAGTAGGGTGTTTTTCAAGCTTAGTTTGGTTGCATTGGTGGCAATGCTGTATGATTGTGCGTTGTTGCAGCCGCTTGTCGAGTTTTGGATGCACAAGTATTCTTTGTATCCTGGCTTGCCGGTGAAGTCCTGTGCGGGGCTTGTCTTGTTTATCTTGTCAAACAGTCTGAGGTTGATGTAATCTATTCTGTTTGCCTGTCCTGTTGGGATTAATGTTGAGGTTGGTGGGAAGTAATCCATTTCGCAGGTTTTGTTTCCTGCCTTGCAGTCTTGGAATCCTGCGCCGGTGCTGCCGTCTGCGTTTTTGACGCAGCCGGTTGTTAATCGGTATTCGCAAGCACCAATACTGCAGACGTCTGTACTTTTCACGACAATACTGTTATCTGGGTTGAGTCTGATGCCTTCTGGTGGCGAGTTGCATTGTAGCGCGGTGTAATCAGAGCAGGTTGCTTCGTCGCAAGTTTTGCTGACGCGTCTGTCTTTGTCGTAAAAGCACGGATAGAGTGCGTTGCTGAGCGCATTGCTTTTTTCTTCTCTGCACGCGTCCCAAATTGCGCTTGCCGCGTCTGCATTCTCAATGCCGGCAGTGCCGTTTGTTGTACAGAGTTTGCAGTTGTTGTAGCGTTTGTCTATGCAGACGCCGATGCCTAAATCTTCATAGATAGTGTTCCATTGGCAGTCGCCAGTTCCGCAGTTGTCTTTTTCGCAGGCGTTTCTGCTTTTGTAATCATAACAGGTCATTTTTGGATCGCAGTTGTAACATCTGTTTTGTACAGTGCTGCTTTTGTCAAAGAAGCAGTAACGGGGCAGGGTTCCAAATAATTCGCAGTTTTGCTGCGTTCCGTACAGGCCAAAGGGATCAAAGCCGGTGTTGCAGATTTCTCTGGTGGCGCAGTGCGGTCCTTTTTCGTCTGAAACGCAGAATTGGTTTTGTCGTGAGTCGCATTGTACTTTTGGGCTTGGTTCGACTAGCAAGTTTTTGTCGTTGCACCGCCAGGCTTGGTTGAGGCGTGTTGCAAACGTAATGTTGACTGTTCTTCCGAATGATGAAGTGAATGCTGCTTGCTCGCTTCCCGCATAGCCAAACTGTGTTAGATAATCAGAAAACTGGTCGTAATAAAAGTAGTTGATGCAGAACGTGTTTTCTTGCTGGTGCCAGCATTCCAAGTCTCCGGCGTTGCCTGAGGCGAGTGCTGGGTCGCTGTCGCCTGATATGCTGTAGTGTGCAACGACTGCGTACGTATAATCAACTCCAGCTTCAAGATTTGGGTCTTCATCAATAAAAGCGTTTGTTGATGGTGATATTGCAATATTTTTGAAGTTCTCACAGTCTTTTCCTGCGCAGCGTGATATGTTCAAGTAATCTGCGGTGCACGGCAAAGTGAAACTTAATTGCAAAGCTTTTTTGCTTTTGACAGGCACTATGTTGAGTCCTGCTGGTGCTGGTTTGTATGCTGGGCTTCCGCAGCCTGTTATGACTGCCGCGCAGTCTCCAGGGCAGCTTTCTGCTGTTTCTCCGGGCTGGCAGATTCCGTCGCCGCATAATCCTCCTGGCACTGGCGCGAGTGTTGCGTTGCAGTGTTTGCTGCAAGTAACTGCAATGCTGGGCGGCGGCCCGATAAACACGAAGCCGAGTGTTGCGCACGCTGCCGGTGTTGAGAAACTGCCGTTTTTTACGACAGGGTCGCAGCAGCAGCCGACGGTTGACTGTGCATACGAGAATAGTGGGATGGCTAGCAGAATTGCCGCAATTATTGCCGTTAAAATTATCGTTCTTCGCATAGTGCTGCCTGTAATGGAATTTCTTGTGAATCAAACCAGTCGTTTGGGTGTGAGCTTCTGTCTTTGGAATAGACTGTTATGCTGTAAGCAAAGTTTATTGCGTCCGGTGGAATTTCGTTGTTTGATGAGCCGGGCAGGTGAACTGCGTAGATAATTTTGTCTTCGTCCGGGTCTGACGCGTTCAACTGCAGTAAGAATGGATTTTGCACTCCTGCTTCCTGGCATGGGTCGTTAAAGGAAAGTATGTTGTCTTGCACAGTTATTGAAGTTCCTCTGCCTTCTTTGGTGATGTGGAACTTAACATCTTTCAATGGAGAAACGTCTATCTGCCAGAGCGCCGGTCTTCTGTTTTTGCGGGGTATCCAGAATTCAAATGGTTTGTTTGCGACTGTGCTTTGTGCGTCCTTGACTGCTACAAAGCTGTCTTCGCCGTATGGCAGAATACTGGCTGAGAATGCGCCGATGTTTCCTGGCGTGTAAGAAATGTCAGTAACGTCAGAATCAATAATTTGTTTTACAGTGTAATAAATTGTTGCGAGCCTGACTGGTGCTTTTATTGCAAAGTCTGTTAGAAGTGTTTTGTCTCCGCCTGGCGTGCTTACTTCTACCGGCCAGATAAGCCCAATGGTGATGTATTGTTCTCCTGCGAATTGTTCCTGTTTTTGTGCGAAAATAAGGGATGCTGTTGCATTTCCTGCAGTGATGTCGTATCCTTTGTCTGAAAATGTTTTCCAGTTGACGCAGTTTACTGTTTTTTGTGCAATAAATGTTTCAAGGTTTTCTTGTATTGAGTTGCCGACACGTTCATTATTTTGCACGCTTATCTTGTACAATGGCGGAAGCGTGTTTTGCCCGTAATATCCCTTGAACAAGAGTGTTGTTTCGTCTGGTACATATGGGAATCCTGGGAATGGGTATGCGGGTGGTTCTGAGAAGAATAGCTCGCCTACATTTCCTTCTGGCGGCAGGATTAAATATTCTACTTTGAGTTGTTCTGCTCTTTCTGGGTCGGTGTAAGTTACGTAATTTCCTTCAGCGGGCGCAGGAGTTATGCCTCCTTGGCTTTGGTAAATTACTCCTCCTTGCTTGCCGATTAAGTTTAAGCCTTCAGTAGCTGCGAGGGACAGGCAGGTTGTAATGTAGTCTTGTATTGGTTGTATGCCGAGCTTTTCGATGTGCTGTTGTGTTTCGCGCACTTCCACGCGCTGTTTCATTTTAGTGCCAACATAAAGTGCAATTGAAAATGCCACGAGCACAAGTATGCCTATGATGATGAAAATTGTAATTTGTGCCTTCGAACTACAAAGTAGTTTGAAGCTAGAAAATGCAGAACATTTTCTTTGTTTCATGGCGCCACCCTGAGCATGCCGACAACTTCTTCCCACGCGTCTACAATGCTTTGCCTGATGTCAAACTTGTTCACCGGCGGTGTTTTGTGCGCGGCAATGTAAAATTCTGATGCTGATGGTTGTATCTCACAGTTCGCCCTGCTGTCGTATCCTTTGATGATTCTTTCGCACGTGTCATTTGGCAGGTTGATATTCGAGAAATACCATCCGGAATAATCAACTTGTGTGAGCGTGACGTTTTCCTGTTTGAAGCTGTAGACGAAATCAAAATCGTCTTTTGCCATGTAAATTTGTTTGAATGCGGGTGTCTGGTTGAAGAATGTGTAATTGTACTGGGCAATGTCCGGCTTGTAGACGTATGCAAAGACATAATCTTTCAGCTTGTTGTACGGCGTCATGAAGAATGCTGTAGTGAGCGGGTTTACGGTTGGAAGGGTTCCTGAAGGTGCGTAAATTATGCTTCTGGTGTCGTGGTTGTACCAGACGCCGAAGGCGCACGGGTCGTAATCTTTATCTGTATTGATTGCGCTGTCGCAGGTGTTTATGCTTAAGTTCAGTGCTTGCAGCGGGCTTTTTGCGCCGTTAATGTCTGTGTTGATTGCTGTTCCAAACGCGACATTGTTTCCGTATTTCAAAACACAGACTGAGTTGGCGCAAGTTTTGAGTACTCTGTTGCCGGGCTGCATGCAGAATTTGCCGAGGAAGCTTGTAACTGCGCCGTAATCAGTGCGGTAAGCATAGCGGTTAAAGACTGCTTCGTAATCATCGCAGTAGAGGGAGAAATTTGTCGGGTTTGCATTTAGCGCCAAACTAAGTAGTTGTGTCGCGACGAGTTTTGTTCGCGAGCTCCAGGCGCCCATGTCGCAGTAGTTGTCTTCAATGAATTGAGCGTCATTTATGCATTTTGGCTTGTTGTCGTTGCTTTGTTCGCTCCAGTATCGGTCTGGGAAATTGTCCCACGCGTCGTTAAATGCGTTGCTCACAAGACATTGGCTTGTTGTTTTGCAGAAGCCAATTGATTTTCTGTCCCAGTCCTGCCTGATGCTGACTTCCACCCAGTCTGCGGCGTATGCGAGCGGAGCCAGTAAGATGAAAAGCAAAATGAATGTTCTTATTTGCATAAGAAGCCTCTTTCTCCAAGGACGTAGTATTCGCCGATGTTTCTACAGGTTTTGCCGTCCCAGCATTGGTTGTCTGGGCAGCATCCTTTTTGCTGGTCATTTTCAGAAGGCGTCCATTTTATTTGTTTGACGACAGTTGTTTCTGTTGAGCTTACGAAAAGCCATTGTCCGCTTGGCAAACAAACAGAATTTGGCTTTGTGCCGGTGAGAAGTGTTCCAATTAATGGCGCACCGCAGGGAGGTTTTACAGTCGCAATAATACTTGTGCCGGGAAGCGTGGCTGTTGTTGTAGCGCTGACTGCGGGATTGCATTGGTAGTATTCTCCGCGTGAACTGAGGATTGTTTTTTGCGCGTCTAAGAAAGTTCCTGATGGCAAAAATTGCCCATTATAACAGACGCCGGCAGTTCCAGTTCCTTTATACGGGTCCTCGTATGTTTGTACGGGGTCGTCTGGCTCTCCGCAGCATTGTGTTCCTGTCCATTTGAATGCTGATTTTTCGCAGGTGACCTTGTCATTTATTGATATTTTGAATGTGCCATTTACATTGCAATAATTTTTCTTGCCGTTTATGATGAAAATTTCTCCGGTTGAGATTGCGTTTATAGAATACGGTTCTTCTCCTCCGCATTCACGTATATTTTCTCCGTTGCAGAGGTAGTCGTGGCCTTGGATGACAAGTATTCCTTGTATTTTGGCAGTAAGCGCTGCCGGCACAATTGAGGAAATGTCGACGCTGCACGTGTAGAACTTTTGCCCGTCTGATACTATTTGTACCGAAGGGCAACTGCCACTGTATGAAGTAATTAATCCTACATCCTCTAATGCTGCCCATTTCCAGATGCTTTGGGCATCTTGGCCGCAGACGGCTTGCTTGTCAGCGTACCATTGGCAGCCGCTGGCTGGAATGTATGGCGCGTCTCCGCAGCAGTTTCCTTTAAACCAGTCTTTGCCTTGGTTGGCGCAGGCTGCTTCATCTATAAAGTCGCATTGCGGATTTCCGCTCGAA
>JBGPJV010000012.1:0-11880 GCA_041485605.1 Candidatus Nanoarchaeia archaeon
ATTCTTTGTTAACAATGAAGGTCTTATCAAACAGGTAGTTAACGAATTCAAGAAAAGGGTAGAGTTGAGGCCTGACCCGAGCATTACCATGTCTCAGGAAAAGGCAGAGAAGGAAATCAAGAAGATCATGCCTGAGGAAGCGGGTGTTGGCCAGATTTTGTTTGACACTCAGCGTTCAATCGTGATTATTGAGGCAGAAAAGCCTGGTCTTGCTATTGGCAAGCAGGGTTCGTTGCTGAGAGAAATCCGTGAGAAAGTGTTATGGGTGCCGATTATCCGCAGAACACCGGCTCTTCGCTCGCAATTAATCGAAAACATTCGCGCAGTCTTGTACGAAAACTCTGATTACAGAAAAAAGTTCTTGGACAAGGTCGGCCACCGTATTTATGACGGTTGGCTGCGTGAAAAAAAGAATGAATGGATTAGAGTTACTCATTTAGGTGCTGCACGTCAGGTTGGCAGGAGCTGTATTTTCCTGCAAACTCCTGAATCCAGAATTTTGCTCGATTGCGGCATTAACGTTGCTGCAGAGGGCTCGGAAGAATACCCGATTCTTGACGCTCCTGAATTTAACATCCAGCAGTTGGACGCAATAATTCTTTCGCACGCGCACGTTGACCACTCTGGCTTTATTCCATATTTGTACAAGATGGGCTTTAGAGGCCCTGTTTATTGCACCGAGCCGACAAGGGACGAAGCTGCTTTGTTGATGCTTGATATGGTCAAGATTATGAAGTCAGAAAACAAGGAGCCAATTTACGATACGGAAGACGTGAAGGAATTCGTCAAGCATTGCATTGCGCTGAACTGGGAGGAAGTCTCAGACATTACGCCTGACGTCCGTCTTACATTGTACCCTGCAGGCCACATTCTTGGCAGTTCTATGGCGCACTTGCACATTGGCAATGGTCTTCACAATCTTTTGTACACTGGCGATTTAAAATACGGCAAAACCATTTTGCTTGATCCTGCTTCAACTGTTTTCCCAAGATTGGAAACAGTTATTATGGAAGCAACGTATGGCGGCAAGACTGATATTGGTATGCCTGGGCAGGAAGCAGATGCCTTGTTGTGCAATTACATTAAGGAAACGTTGAAGCGCGGCGGCAAGGTGCTTATGCCAGTGCTTGGCACGGGCAGGGCGCAGGATATGATGGTTATGGTTGAAGGCATGGTGAGAAGGGGCGAACTCGACCCGATTCCTGTCTATATTGACGGCATGGTCTGGGACATTACTGCCATTCACACTGCGTATCCTGAATTCTTGAATGCAAATCTGCGCAAGCTTATCTTCCACAAGGACCAGAATCCGTTCCTGAATCCTATTTTCAAGCGTGTTGGCAGTTCAAAAGAAAGATTGCAGGTGATTGAGGAATCTGGCCCTGCAGTCATTATGGCAACGTCTGGCATGATGGTTGGCGGCCCTTCTGTTGAGTATTTGAAACACATGGCTGATAATCCGAAGAACAGCCTTATTTTCTCTTGTTATCTGGGTGAAGGCACGCTGGGTAGAAGAATCTTCGGCGGTGAAAGAGAGCTTGTGTTCAAGAAAGGTGTCGGCCAGGAAGTTGTCTCAATTAAAATGGAAGTGGTTAAAGTTTCAGTTTCAGACCACGCTGACCGTAAGCAGTTGATGAATTTTATTTTCAAATGCCAGCCAAGGCCGAAGAAGGTTATTGTGCAGCACGGCGAGAGCTCGAAAGTGCTTGACTTGGCTTCAGCAATTCACAAGCTGGGCAGGATTGAGACTTGTGCTCCGAAAAACTTGGAAACTGTGCGCATTAAGTAAGTCTTTTATATCGTCGATTTCTCGTAAATAGCGTGAAAGCCTTAATTACAGGAGTCGCGGGGCAGGATGGCAGTTATTTGGCGGAATTCTTGCTGGGCAAAGGCTATCAGGTGTTTGGCTTTAAGCGCCCAAATGATAATCTTGGCAATATTGCTCATATAAAAGAAAAGCTCGTGCTTATCGATGGCGACCTCGCAAGCGCAAATGACGTTCTCAACGCGGTCAAACATTCAATGCCGGATGAAATCTATAATCTCGCCGCGATTTCTCACGTTGTCGCGGCAGCTTCCGCGGATAATCTTGAGGCGGTTAATGTCGGCGGCGTGAAAAACATAATCGGGGCTGTTAAAAAGTTCAATCCTAAAGCAAAAATCTTTCAAGCTTCTTCCGCCGAGATGTTTGGCGGCGCGGAAATATGCCCGCAGAGCGAGCAGACGCCGTTTTCGCCGGTGAGCGCATATGGCAAATCAAAAGTTGAGGCGCACAAAGTGATGCAGAATGCCAGAAAAGAAGGCATTTTCGCGGCTTGCGGCATTCTTTACAATCACGAAAGCCCTAGAAGGCCTGTCGCTTTTGTGACGAGGAAAATTACGAGTACTGTTGCGCAGATATCAAAAGGGGAAAACATCATATTGACGCTTGGCAATCTCAACGCGGTAAAGGACTGGGGTTTTGCAGGCGATTATGTGAAAGCTATGCATCTCGTTCTTCAGCAGGAAGAGCCCGATGATTTTGTCATCGGCACAGGTGAAAAGCACACTGTGCGTGACTTTGTTAACGCGGCATTTACTGCAATAAGCAAAAAACTGGAATGGCGCGGCTCTGGTATTGATGAGAAAGGGTATGCGGACGGCAAATTGCTTGTTGAAGTTGACCCTCAGTTTTTCAGGTCGATTGATACAAAGCCGACAGTCGCGGACGCTTCAAAAATCGGGAAAATTGGCTGGAAGCCTGAAACATCCTTTAACCAGCTTGTTAAGATGATGGTTGATTCTGACTGCAAATAGCTTTTTATAATGTTCCCTTGTTGGAAGGTCTTTGTCAAAAACATCCAGTCAGTCAAGAAAAATTTTGTCTGGGATGAATATGTGCGCAGGATTGATGAGCTTTTGCGTCAGGTCAAATACCCTAGGCTTTTTAGTTGTTCTCTAATTTCCGGAGTGAGATGAGCAGTTTTGGCAGTGCTGGATTGCATTTTCTGCAGGGTTTCATTGTAAACGCGCGTGAAGTTCCCTTTAATCTCTGGGTGTTGCGCGATTATGTTTTTCTGTTCAAGTGGGTCTTGTGTTAGGTTAAATATTGAAATGTTGTATAATTTTGTGTCGGCTGACTGGACTGTGAAATCTTCTGGGTCGGTGGTATCTCGTTCGCTGATGGCAAATGGCTGGCTGTCAAAAAGTGAAGCGCCTTCAAATGTTTTTGGGATTGTGATGTTGAGCATTGATAGTAGTGTGGGCGCGATGTCGATGCTTCTGACGAGATTCGTTTTTACTCCTGGCTTGAGGCCGGGTGCATAGAGTATGAGTGGAACGTGTAATAATTCGTTGTAGAGGGTATATGCGTGTACTGCCACTCTGCCGTGTTCGCCAAATTCTTCTCCGTGATCTGATGTTAATACAATGATTGTTTTGTTAAAGATGTTGTCTTTTTTTAGTTCTGAGATTAGCCATCCTACTCCATTGTCAGCCGACATTATTTCTGCGTCATACATTGCTATGATGTGGTTTAAGTCTTCTTTTGATAGACTTGAACTGTTCTTGTTGAACTCGTGTGGGTCTAAAGCGATATTTGTGCCTAGAGTGCCGTTATAGAAGGGGTCAAGCTGTTTTGCGTATGTTTCGTTTGGTGTATAGGGATAATGTATTTCGTAAGTATGCAAGAACAGGAAGAATGGTTTGTTTCTCTGGCGTATCCATTCTAGGCCTTCACGTGCGACATCTCTGAACTTTGCATCTCTGAACTTTGAGTCGTCGCTAATTTTCGGATGATAATGTTCTTGGTATGTGTCAAATCCTCTGTTAAAGCCGTAAACGCGTGATACTTGTCCGCTTCCGGTAAATCCTGCGGTTTCGTAATTATTTTTTTGAAGCACTTCAGTGAGAGTAATGGTGTCATTGGATATGCTTTGGTTGCGTGAATTGAACGCTTGGTGGTGTGATGGTATGGTTGAGGTGAAAATGCTTGCGTGCGATGGTTCAGTGGAAGATGCCTGTGCCATAGCGTTGGTAAACAAAATGCCTTCTGATGCAAAATTACAGATGTTTTTTGTTATGTCAACGTCGTATTTCTTGTAGCCAGCGCACGTTAAATGGTCCCCTCTGAAAGTATCAATGGAAATCAAAATGACGTTGCAGTCTGGGCATTTGTATGCTGACAAGTCTGCTTCTTTCTGTGCACAGGCAGCGAGAAGTATAAGCAGTAAAATTATCCTTTTCATGTCAAATATCCTAGGCTTTTTAGTTGTTCTCTCATTTCTGGAGTGAGACGAACAGTTTTAGCAGCGCTGGAGTTTATCTTCTGCAGGGTTTCATTGTACACCTGTGCATATTGCTCTTTAATTTCAGGGTGCTGCGCGATTATGTTTTTCTGTTCCCGCGGATCTCGTATGAGGTCAAATACGGAAATATTATAATATTTATCGTCAGCTGACTGGACTGTAAAGTCTTCTTGGTCAGTGGTATCCCGCTCGCTGATGGCAAAGGTTTGGTTGTCAAAAAGTGAAGCGCCTTCAAATGTTTTCGGGATTGAAATGTTAAGCATTGATAGTAGTGTGGGTGCGATGTCGATGCTTCTGACGAGATTCGTTTTTACTCCTGGCTTGAGGCCGGGTGCATAGAGTATGAGTGGAACGTGCAATAATTCATTGTAAAGTGTATACGCGTGTACTGCCACTCTGCCGTGTTCTCCAAATTCTTCTCCGTGGTCTGATGTTAAAATGATGATTGTTTTGTTATAGATGTTGTCTTTTTTGAGTTCTGAAACAAACCATCCTACTCCATCGTCAGCCGAAATTATTTCAGCGTCATACATTGATATGATGTGGTTTATATCGTCTTTTGTCAGGTTTATGGTGCCGTTGTTGACTTTTTCTATATCTAATATTATGTTTGTGCCTAAGGAACCATTATAATGGGGGTCAAGCTGTTTTGCGTATGTCTCGTTTGGTGTATATGGGTGATGTATTTCGTACGTGTGCAGAAATAGGAAGAATGGTTTGTTTCTCTGGCGTATCCATTCTATGCCTTCACGTGCGACATCTCTGAACTTTGCGACATTGGTGAATTTTTCATCATAATGCTCTTGGTATGTGTCAAATCCTCTGTTAAAGCCGTAAACGCGTGATACTTGAACGCTTCCGGTAAATCCGGCTGTTTCGTAATTATTTTCTTTAAGCACTTCAGTGAGAGTGATGGTGTCATTGGATATGCTTTGGTTGCGCGAATTGAACGCTTGGTGGTGTGATGGTATGGCTGATGTGAAAATGCTTGCGTGCGATGTTTCAGTGGAAGATGCCTGCGCCATCGCTTTGGTGAATAAGGTGCCTTCTGATGCGAGTGCACAGATGTTTTTTGTGATGTCAACTTCGTATTTGTTGTAGCCTGCGCACGTTAGATGGTCTCCTCTAAATGTGTCGATTGAAATGAGTATGACGTTGCAGTTTGGGCATTTGTAGTCCTTCAGGTCTGTTGTTTCTTGTTGCTGTGCACATGCCGCGAGAAGTATTAGAAGTAATATTATTTTTTTCATACTAGCTTCTTCCCATCCATGTTTTCTGGTATATCCGCTCCAATCAGCGAAAGAATTGTTGGCGCAACATCTTTCTGCTCCGGTTCTTTTTTGTTAATCTTGAAGTTGGCGAAAAATACTCCTGGGACAAAGCGCGGGTCAATCAGGTGGTCTGCCTTCCAGTGCTTGTTATTGTCAAATATTGTTTCTTTTGTCAGCCCGCCGATCGCCGTCTGCCAGCTTGTTCTGTAGCCGGGATAATACCCAATCATAATGTCCGGTCCGTCATTCACGTGGCTGCCGGAATAGATGTCTTCGCTTTTGTATAATTTGTAAACAGGCTTCTTGCCGGTTTTTTTGTCAGTGAGCTGCATAAGCTTGTCAATGAGTTCTTTCTCAACAGCTCCCTTATCCTCAACAATGCCCTGTCCTTCTCTTCCTTTCAGGTTGATGTAAATGCTGTTGAATCCTAACGCATATGCTTTTGTTTTGCTCCAGTCTACATTTGTAAACAATCCGCCGTCGTCTTCCGGCTCTTCGGTGAGCTTCATGAATCCATTGTCAACCAGCCATCGGTTCACGCTGACTGCTCTTTGGAATGAGCTGAATCCGTGGTCCGATACAACCATAAGAGCGGTATTATTGTCAAGCTGCTGCATGACCTTGCCCAAAAACGCGTCTTTTTTGATGTAATACGCTTCCACGGCAGGGCTGATGTTCAGTGTTTTGTTGAACGCGTCTTCTTCCCAGAACATGTGCTGTATTCTGTCGCCGGTGTCAAACACGAAGGCATATGCCCCTGAACTTTTTTTCTTGAATTCTTCAAATTCTGACCAGAACATCTTTTCCCGTTCTTCTTCTATCTGTGCCGTTTGTTCAAGGAACGTCTTGTCGTCTATTTTTTTATCATTGAGGGCTCCCGTGTCTTCGGCAATGCCAAGCGTGTAGAACAGGCCGATATGGTCTGCAAGTTTTGCGGAATACGTGTCAGGGTATGAAATGTCGTACAGGGGATGTTCTGGGTCTATCTGCACTGCCGTGAGATAAAGCCTGAATGGGCGTGCATTTTCAAGATGCGCCTTCGCAATGCCCTTGACGGTTTTCATAAACCCGACTTTGAATGGTATCTGCATCCAGGCAGTCCACGCTCCGACGGCAACAGGATACTGTTTACCGTCGATGGCAATCACTGCAGTGTCGTTTGCAAGCGTGATGGTCATTGCTGTTTTGATGTCAACAAGCTTGTCTCCTTGTCTTTTTCGCGGTCCGGAGATGTCGGTTTTAATTGTCGAATCAGCAATCTCAACCGTTACCATTCTTGCAGGTCCGTCAGAAGCGTTCGTTTCTTCTGTCGTGTAATAGGTATAGCCGCTCAATAAGCCCCTGATATCCGGCACTCCTAATCCTGATAGTAAATGTCCTTCAACTTTTTCAGGCGGGAAGGTAACAGGCCATCGTAATACGCTTGTCGGAATATGGTCGCGAGTGCTTACTCGCCAGAATGGGTCTGCGGTAACGATCGATTCGTAGGCAGTTCCGCCAAGGTGCGTCGTTGTTGCTTTTGAAAGTGCAAGTGAAGGCAGGTATGTTTTCGGGTCTCTGCCGATGAAATCAAAAATATTGTGTTTGCCGGGATTGGTTCCGGTTGCAATGGTTGTCCAGGCAACGGGGCTGTGGGGCGGCATCGAGGTGTTGAGTGTGGTGAAAACGCCGCTGTTCCGCAGTTTTGCAAAGTTGGGCAGTTTTCCTTCGTCCATGAGCTTTGTGAGTACGCGTGGGTCTGCGCCGTCAATGCCGATGAGGAGTGCTTTTGTATGTTTTGTGGTCATGGTCGATGAGCAGCTTCCCAGTATGAGAAGGCACGCAAGTGTGGCGAAAAAGAGGTATTTGCGCCTGAAAATGAGCTTCGCTGATGCTGCGCTGGCGAGCATGCCTGCCTTGATATAATATGTAAAAGGCGTCGCGGCTTGTGTGGCAATCTGGCAGAGGCCTGTTCCCTGGCATACTGAGCCTCCACACAAAAAGCACACAAAAACATCATCTCCTTAGCTTGTGCCAGATGTGATGGCAGGCGTGTTTGATTGGCTTGAAGAACCATTTTATAAAAAACGCGCCGATTGCGCCTAAAATCATCAAGACAAACGGCCAGATGGAGCCGGCTATGGCAGTGCCGGTTCCCGGATCTATATACGCCAGTACAGCGGTTGAACTTACAATTATCATTAATGCCACCAAAACCCCTTTCATACGTAGAAAAACCTATTCTAAATTTATAATACTTTTGCTAGAACGCCTTTGTAACAACGCCGCCAGCCACCACATCATTATTCCTGACAATCACGAATCTGCCAAGTTCAGGTACATCAGTAAAGTGTGTTACACAGACCGGCTTGTCTGTCTTAATAACCACTTCTCCAATTTCTGTTTCTTTCAGCTGCTGGGCGTCTTGTTCTAGAATGTCCATTGTTGAGGAATCATAGCGTGCGGAAATGGATTCAATTCTGCAGGCAGTCTCTTGTGTTGAGCATTTTAATGTCAGCTGTTCTCCGTGCTTGAAATCGCGCCCCAGCCAGAAAAGTGTTGCGTGGAATGAATCTGTAACTATTGGCCGTGCTTCTTCGTGCACGATGATATTGCCGCGTTCCATTGGAAACAATTCAGTTAGCGTGAGTGCGATGCATTCTCCTGCTACTGCCTCATTTTTTTCTTTCTCAAATACCCTGATATCGGAAATTGTTGTTTTTTTGTTTGTGGGTAGCACAAGTATCTGGTCATTCTTTGCCAGTTTGCCTGATTCAACCCGTCCAACCAGCAGTCGTTCGCCAAAATAATATGTATCCTGCACCGGATAAACCAGCGGCTTCTCATAATCAGGCTGCTGTCCTTCTAACATATCAAGCGCGTCTAATACAGATGGTCCTTCATACCATGGCATTGTTTCCGTGTACTCTGCAACGAAGTCCCCTTTTTTCGCGCTGATAGGAATAACGTAGGAAGGCGCAATATCTATTGACGCCAAGAATTCAAGAATTTCTTTTTTCACTGTCTCAAATCTCTGTTGGCCGTATTCAACCAAATCCATTTTATTCATCACGACAATAACGTTTCTTATTCCCAGCATTCCCAGAATTACTGAATGCCTTTTTGTCTGAACTTCAACTCCTTTCTGCGCATCTACAATAAGCACTGCCGCGTCTGCCTGTGCTGCTCCTGTTATCATGTTTTTTATGAATTCAACGTGCCCTGGCGCATCAATTATGACATATCTTCTTTTGTTAGTCCTAAAAAATATCTGTGCTGTGTCTATCGTCATTTCCTGCTCTCTTTCCTCCTGCAAATGGTCTATTAGGAATGCAAATTCTATTTCTTTGCCGAGCTCCTGTGACGCTTTTTTGATTTCTTCAAGTTTTGCGTCGGGCAGCGAGCCGGTGTCATACAGCAGTCTGCCTGTAAAAGTTGATTTTCCGTGGTCCACCATTCCCACAATTACTATTTTCAGCGTGTCATCCATTACATATACCCCAGTGAGCGTAATTTCTGCATTGCGTATGCTTTTTCCTTGTCCTGAGACCTGCCTGCTCTTTCCGGCGTTTTGCTCGTCCTGATTTCCTCAATTATTTTGTCTACCGTATCCGCATTACTCTCTATCGGAACAGTTATCGGCATGCATCCCAGGCTTCTGTACCTTTTGCCGTCTTTTGCAAAATAGAGGGAATTGATTGGAATGTTTTCCCGTTTGATGTATTCCCAAATGTCCAGTTCTGTCCAGTGTAAGAGCGGGTGTATGCGCACGTGCTCGTCTTCTTCTGTCTTTGACTTGTATTGGTCCCAGATTTCTGCTGGCTGGTTATTGTAATCCCAGGTGAATTCTGAATTGCGGGGTGAGAATACTCTTTCTTTTGCTCTTATTCCGTGTTCGTCTCGTCTTATTCCAACCAATAATGCTTTGAACTTGTGCTGTGCTATTGCCTGTTTTAATGCGACTGTTTTCAATTCATGGCAGCACGTTAACGCATCGTGCGTCGCATAGCCGATGCCGCGCGCCAGTGCTTCCTCATTCTTGCTGATAATTAAATTTAATCCCCATTCCCTTGCCCAGTGGTCTCTGAACACGTACATTTCTGGAAATTTGAAAGTAGTGTCGATATGCATCGCCGGAAAAGGGATTTTTCCAAAAAATGCCTTGCGCGCCAGCCACAATAATGTGGTTGAATCCTTGCCTATGCTCCACAATAGTCCAAGATGTTTGAACTGGTAGAAAGCTTCTCTTATGATGTAGATGCTCTGGTTTTCCAGCTTGTCCAGATGGTCCATGTAATTTTTATGGATTAACTGGTTTTTAAATATTTGTGGTCTGTGTTTTAGAATGCGCGTATCTGACCAGGCCTTGTGAAATATAGTGGATATGCAATTCCCACTGCCATGCCAATCATTTCAACAAACCGGTAATATGCTATCAGCAAACATGCCGAATGGTATTCGTACCATTTTATCTTGAGGAGTTTTCGCGCGCTGGTCATTCTGCGTATGTCCTTGATTACTCTGGGTAAGTAGAATATGAATGGGAACAATATACCGGTGTAGGTGAGCAGCCGTGCCAAGGGAAATCTGGGCTCCGCTTTTCGCATCACAATTCCTCCAAATCCCGCGTTCAGCCTGTTGGTAAACACGTTTGGGTAATAATTGTGTTTGACTTCCATTTTTGGGTTGAATAGAATTTCGTGGCTTTGGTTCCATTTCCACCCTAAAATCCCAACGCTTGCTGCAGTGATGTCCGGTAGTCCTTCCGGAAACTGTTGTTTTTCATAGATTTCTCGTTTGACTGCCAGATTATTTGCGCTGAATCTGTCTGTAAGTTGGTATTTTCCTTCTGGTAGGAAGTCAAACACGCTGAGCACTTTTGAATGTAAGTTTGTCAATGGGTAATGTGTGAATCCGGTAACAATATGAACTCCTTTTTCCATCGTATCTTTCATATTTTTAAACCAGTCCTGCTGTATGACGCAGTCTGAGTCAAGCAGAACGATAATATCGCCTTTTGAGCTCTTCAGTCCTGTGTTCTTGCATTCTGCGTAGCTGGCTCCTGGTTTCGGGATGTGTTTGATAGCGGGGTATTTTTTTAGAAGCTTTTTTACAGCGCCTCCTTCGGTTCCGTCTACAAGTATTATTTCCGCGTTTTCGCCTTTTGTCTGCGAGACTATTTGCGGAAGCGCGTGTTGTATTCCAACGCTGTTTTCTTCGTGCACGTTTGTCGTTTCGATAATGATGGAAAATCTCGGCTTCATATTATATCGGGCAAGGTTCACTTTTTTAAATGTTCCCCGTCAGCTATTTAAAGAATAGCGAATAGCCGAATTGTATGGATGTGTCGGTGGTTGTTCCCAGTTATAACTCGGAGAAAACAATTCGCGCTTGTCTTGGCGCTCTATGCTCCCAGAAAACCCGCGCGTCATATGAAGTGATTGTAGTTGACAGCTCGTTTGACCAAACTCCGGAAATAGTGAAATCTTATCCCAAAGTCAGGCTTATTCGAGCTAAAAAACGTTTGTATGCCGGTGAGGCGCGCAATCGGGGCGTTAAAAGCGTCAAAGGCAGAATTATCGCGTTTACTGATGCTGATTGTGTTCCTTCTGTTGACTGGATAGAAAATTTAAGTTCTCTGCATAAGCGGCATGAATTTGTTGGAGGCCTTGTGCTTAATGGAAATCCTGAAAGCCTTGTTGGCTGGAGCTTGTTTTTAGCGCAGTTTTCTGAGTTCTCAGTTCCGCGCGACAGGGAAGTAAGAAATATGCCGACGTGCAATGCATCGTACGAGAAAAGCGCTTTCTCTGAATTTGGTTTTTTCCCGGATGTTTTCAGCCACGAGGAGTTTATTTTCAATTCGCGATTGCCTGGAATTTTCTTCTCAAAAAGCGTTGTAATAAAACACATTAACCGTACGAGTTTTTTTGAGGTTCTGAGGCATTCGTATAAAAACGGCCAGGGCGCGGCGTTCTCAAGAAAAACTGATGGCCGGCTTTCTCTTGTATTCACCTGGAAATTTCCAATGCTGTTCATTGGCATCTGGCGTTTCTTCAAGTGCGCGTTGCACTCCGCGCGCGGCGGGAATGCCGCGATGTTTGTGCTGGCAGGCCCTCTTATCCTGCTTAATATGCTGTCGTGGAATCTGGGGTTTATTGTATGGACTATGCGGAATTAAAGCGTGGAATTAGAAAGGCTGGAAAACTGCTTGCTGTTCTTGGCGAGTTCAAACACCTTTCGAAGTCCAGGGTGCTGGATGTGGGCACGGGCTCGGGTGTTATAGCTTCAGAGCTTTCAAAGAGCTGTGTCTCTCTTGTCAGCGTTGATGTTGTTGACAAAAGGCA
>JBGPJV010000013.1:0-11814 GCA_041485605.1 Candidatus Nanoarchaeia archaeon
AAGCTGCCAGTATGATTCCGCCTGTTGTTTTAGACCCAAAACCAGGCGATGTCATTCTTGACATGGCTGCTTCTCCTGGCAGCAAGGCATCTCAGATTGCGCAGTATATGGAAAACGAAGGCATTCTTGTTGCAAATGATGTGAAAGGCGACCGTTTGGCCGCCTTGGGAATTAACATGCAGAGAATTGGCAGCTACAATCACATTATCACGCTGATGCAGGGCGAGAAATATGCTGAGGCAGGAGTTCTATTTGACAAGGTCTTGCTTGATGCGCCGTGCTCCGGCACTGGAACTATCAGAAAGTCTCCAAAAACTATTATGATGTGGAATCCTGATATGGTTAAGCGTCTTTCGCGCGTGCAAAGAAGGCTTATCATGACTGCGTGGAAAGTTTTGAAACCGGGCGGAACGTTAGTGTACAGCACTTGCTCCACTGAGCCGGAAGAAAACGAGGCAGTTGTGAGTTATTTATTAGAAAATGCCAAGGACGCTAAAATGTTGGAAATAAATTTGCCAATCAAAAGCAAGCCGGTTTTGGAATTTGAAGGGCAGGTATATAATCCTGAAGTGCACAACTGTTTGAGAATGTGGCCGCAGGATAATGATACTGAGGGTTTTTTCGTCGCGGGAATACGAAAGGAGGAATTAAAATGAAATGGATTGCATTATTGTTGTTAATATTGGTTGCGTGCGCGCAGCCGGTTAAAATGGCTGAAAGCAAAGCTGCACCAACAGAAGAAGTCAAAGTTGCAGAGCCAACTCAGGAGATGAAAGCGGCTGAGCCGACAAAAGCGCCTGAGCCAGCAAAGACGGAGGAGAAAAACATGAACACAATTGTTGAATTGCAAACTACTATGGGAACGATGAAAATAAGATTGTTTGATGACAAGGCGCCAAAAACAGTCCAGAATTTCAAGGACTTGGTTAACAAGGGATTTTACGATGGAACTATTTTCCACAGGGTCATCAAGAACTTTATGATTCAGGGCGGAGATCCTACAGGCACTGGCACGGGCGGTCCTGGCTACAATATTAAGGATGAGTTTGGTCCGGGCTTGAAGCACAGCAAGAAAGGAATTCTCAGCATGGCAAATGCCGGCCCGAACACTGGCGGCAGCCAGTTCTTCATTACTTTAGTGCCTACACCTTGGCTTGACGGCAAGCACGCTATCTTTGGAGAGTTAATTGAAGGCGGGGATGTGTTGGACAAGATTGGCGCAACGCCGGCTGATGCTTCTGACAAGCCAATGACAGAAGTGAAGATAATCAAGGCGAACGTTGTGCAATGACTCTAGAAAAGATAACAAAACAGGAAAGAACCGACGCTGCCAAGATATTGACAGATTACTTTGCAGAACGAGGCATGCACGAATATAACCAAAAATGGGCAGAGCGGTATGTTATCGAAGGCCATAAGAAAGAAGTAAAGAGTGATGAATTCTTTGTCCGCAAAGAAGGGAACACAGTCATCGGGACAGTTTCTTTGATTGTGGATGTAAGCGGCGTTGCCGAAATCAGGGATTTGGTCGTTAGAAAAGAATATCGCGGAAAAGGATACGGGAAAAAGATGCTGGCTGACTTGATAAATCTTGCAAAAAAGCGAAAGATACGCAAATTATTCGCGCTGGCGAAAACTGAAAACCTGTTCAAATCAGCAGGTTTTGAAAAAGAGGGCGCGCTCAAAAGTCATTTTGCAGACGGCGAAGATTTGTCAGTAATGAGTAAATTTTTACAATAGTTTAATCACGTCAACCATTCTGCACGCATAGCCCCATTCGTTGTCATACCAGCCGGATATGCTAATCATCGTTCCATCAATAACGGCCGTGCTGGGCGCGTCAAGGATGCAGCTGTTCGGGTTGTGAATAATATCCCTGCTCACTAATGGCTCTTCTGAATATTCAAGAATGCCTTTCATGTGGTATTCTGAAACCTGCTTGAACAGCCAGTTTATTTTTTCAATGTCTGTTTTCTTTTCAACTTCACAGGTAAATGCCACAATGCTGCCGTCTGGTGTTGGCACTCTCCATGCAAAGCCGTCTAATTTTCCCTTAAGTGACGGAATAACCTCGCCAACTGTCTTTGCTGCGCCAGTCGTAGTTGGAATGATAGAAACTGCCGCACTGCGAGCTCGCCGTAAATCCTTGTGCGGCGCATCTACCAAGCGTTGGTCAGCAGTATACGAGTGTGCCGTGACCATAAAGCCTCTTTTGACTACAAAATTATCGTTCAACACTTTCACCATGGGCGCTAAACAATTCGTCGTACAGCTCGCATTGGAAATTATCACGTGTTTTTTCTTGTCGTACTGGTTTTCATTGACGCCTTTGACAATGGTGATGTCAGGGTCTTTTGCCGGCGCTGAAATTAATACTTTTTTCGCGCCTGCTTTGATGTGCTGCATTGCTCCTGCTTTGTCAGTAAAGAGTCCTGTACTCTCAACCACAACATCTATCTTCAAATCTTTCCATGGTAATTTTGTCGGGTCTTTTTCTGCAAATACTTTGATAGTTTTGCCGTTAACAATCAGGTTTTTCTCGTCATATTCAACTGGATACGGTGATTTGCCGTGTACGGAATCATAGCGTAATAGATGAGCGAGTGTGCGTGTATCTGTCAGGTCATTAACTGCGACCCATTCAATGTCTGCATCTCCTATACCTGCCTGTAATACTTGCCGTCCAATACGTCCGAATCCGTTGATTGCAACTCGTACCATATACACCTCTTTAATTCTGAGTAAGCGTTATTATTCTTTCGTGCGCTTTTACAATGTCTTTTTGTGAAACGTAAATCAAGAACTGAGGTGCGCACATGCACATTTCGTGGATGTTGATGTTTGCCAGCGCCATTTCCTGCGCAATGCGCGCCAAAACTCCTTTTGTCTTGATTGCTTTTTCAGCGGCCGTAATGCTGATTTCGCTCAAACTGTGCTCGACTTGGCTTCCTTTGAACATTTTCGCGATTGCGTCCGCGTTTCTGTCTTCAACCAGTATTTTCACTTCATCTGTTCCAGTTGTAACTCTGAATATCGGTAAATTGATGGTGCACAATTTCTGAAAAACTTGGTTGGGTGCTAAATCAATTGTAATGCACGCAATGTTGTTCTTGGTGCTTACGACAGAATCCTGGAAGATGTGCTGTAAAATCTTTTCTTCTTCCTGATACGCGTCTAATGGAAATCGCCTGATGGAAGAAATGACTGCGTCAAGAGTTACTTTAAGGTCGCATTTCTGTATCAAATATTTGGCAAGCGCTCTTGTGTTGACAAGTTTTCGCTGCAAGTCTCTCATTATCGCCGGGTCTGTCTGCAATGCTTTCCACACTTGTTGGTTTATGCTTTCCATGGCTTGGAAGTAAAGGATTTCACATATAAAAATGTACCGAACTTGACACATTTACGTCAATTTACTCTCAAATTGACATTTTTAGTCATAATGTATTTAAAGCTAGCCAGTATACATTTTAGGATACTAATAAGTAAAGAGTGATGCATAATGCCAGAAGTGAGTGAAACAGCAAGACAGACGAGTTTTCTGCAGAAAGGCCTAGAACAGCTGCTCGACGTCGGCTTTGAAGCACGTTCAGTGCCGCAGGATGAAATGGCGCGCTGGTGTGCAAACAGCAGTTTGATTAACGTCAATCGCCCTCATGAAAATGAAATAATCTATGTCGGCCAACCGGTCAGCGGTATGACAAAAGAGTTTGAATTCCAAACATTATCAGGTGAGAAGTATCGCATTGTTATGCACCCCAACTGGAGCAGGGGAGTAGTGTCAAATGATGTTAAAGTCAAGTTTTCAAAGACCTACGAAGTTGGTGAGAACAAAGACATCGGAGATTTGACAAAATCCGATGATAAGAATGTTCTCTACTTGCTGCCGCTTGTTGCAAAGCTGCCGGTGAAAAACATCACCTATGAGTCAGTCAGGGAGTTCTTTGAGAAGAATAACGGTTTCGTGTACGATATGAAGCGCTCTGAGACTTCCCAATTTAGAGACGAATACAAGCAGAATCGTGCGCAGCCTAAAGATCATCTGGCAGAAACGCCTTGGCTGGATGTTTACGTGACTATTCAAGACATCAAAGGAAAGTCAGTCAAGGTTGATCTGGAAGTCGCAATTCCGAAGAAAGTTATAGCGTAACAATTAAATAGCTCATTCTGCGGTTTTGCAGTGAAAGAGGTTTCAGACGTATGGCAAAAATCGCATTTTTTGAGCTGGCAAAGTTTGGGCTTGGCGGCATGCAGGATTACATCAAAAAATTCCTGAAAGGCCACGAAATTCTCTTTTTTGAAGAGCCATTAACAGAGCAGAATGCTGACAAGGCTTCTGACTGCGAAGTTGTCGCGTTCTTTATTTACTCAAAAATTAATGACACGCTTCTAAAAAAACTCAAGAAAACAAAATTAGTCGCTACAATGTCTACTGGTTTTGACCACATTGACATTGAAGCGTGCAGAAAAAGAAATATTGTTGCATGCAACGTGCCTGCATACGGCGACAACACGGTTGCAGAGCATGCTATGGCGCTCTTATTGGCAATTTCAAGAAAAATTATTCCCAGTATTGAGCGCACAAGAAAAGGCGACTTCAGCTTGGGAGGGCTGCGCGGCTTTGATTTGAAAGGCAAGGTTATGGGCATTCTAGGCACGGGCAGAATTGGCAGGAATGTCGCACATTTTGCCGAAGCGTTTGGCATGAAAGTTATCGCGTACGATAAATTTCCTAATGAATCGCTTGCAAAGGAGTGCGGATTCACTTATATGTCGCTTGACGAAGTGCTGGCACAGTCAGATGTGCTCTCTTTGCATCTGCCCGAGTCTCCCGAAACGCATTACATTATTAACAAAAATAACGTTAGAAAAATCAAGAAGGGATGTGTGCTCATCAACACTGCCAGGGGCGGTTTGATTGAAACTGAAGCGATTTTGCTCGGGCTGAAAGAAGGAATTTTCTCTGCCTGCGGGCTTGATGTGTTGGAGGAAGAGGTTGCTATTAAGGAAGAAGCTGAATTATTGCACGAAACTTTCCAGAAAGCCAGCGATATGAAAACATTATTGGAAGAACATATCCTGCTGCAGCATCCACAGGTGCTTATAACTCCCCATAATGCATTCAACAGCGCCGAGTCCTTGACGAGAATTCTTGACACGACAATTGATAACATTAATTCTTTCTTGGCAGGCGTGCCTAAGAATAAACTAGCGTAGCTTGCCGCGCAGCCAATATGAGAATAATAAGCATCACCGTCCAGACGATATTCTCGGCAAATTTTTTCCAGCTAAGAGATATTTTGATGTTGGCGCCGTAGCAGCCGCAATTTTCCATTTTATTTTTCTGGATGAGCCCGTAGACAACAAATACATTCGCCGCTATCATAAGAAGCAGGCCTGCGCTGGCGCTGTACACGAGATACTTGCCGCTCAGCACCCACCAGCCCACCATAAATTCGACAAATGGCTGAACGTATGCTGCAGGCTTGACTAATTTGCGTGGCAGCAGTCCGTATGACGCAACTATCACGCTAAACCCCTTCAGATTGGGCAATTTAAGCGCGCCGGCCATAATGAACAGTATGCCAAGCACTATGCGTAATCCGGGAATTAAGTACAATAAGTTCATAGTTCACCTTTTTCTCTTGTAAGGTATGCAAAAATATTTAAAAGTATGGTACGGGAGTTACTGTATGCGTTCAGTAAAAGAGGCAGATGTTGCAGGGAAATGTGTTCTTGTCCGTGTTGGGTTTGACGTTCCGATCAAGAATGGCAGGGTTGCTGATGACAAGCGTTTGCGTGCTGCTTTGCCGACAATTAATCTTCTGAGGAAAAAGAAGGCAAAAGTCATTCTCATCTCGCATTTGGGAAGGCCGAATGGCCAAGTTGTTGAAGATTTGAGATTGGAGCCGGTTGCAAAAACATTGTCAAAACTGTTGAAATATCCTGTTCTTTACGAGCCCGACTGTATTGGAAGTGATGTGGAAGAAAGGGTTCGTGAGATGCACGAAGGGGACGTGCTGCTTTTGGAAAACCTGCGCTTTTATCCTGAGGAAGAGTCAAACGACAAAGGTTTTGCCCAAAAGCTCGCCGCATTTACAGATATTTATGTTAATGACGCGTTCTCTGTCTGTCATAGGGCGCATGCAAGCGTGAGCGCAATAACTGAATTCCTGCCGTCGTACGCTGGCTTATCGCTGGAAAAGGAGGTTGCGATGCTTTCCTCATTGCTGAAAAATCCAAAAAGGCCGTTTATCGCGATTATGGGTGGCGCGAAAGTGAGCGACAAGATTGGAGTGATCGAAAGTTTGCTGAAAAAAGTCGACTCAATTCTTGTCGGTGGCGCAATGATGTTTACTTTCTACAAGGCATTGGGATATGAAATTGGGAAGAGCAAATTTGAATCCGATAAAGTCGCACTGGCAAAAGCATTGTTGAAGAAAGGAAAGAAAAAGATTATTCTGCCAATCGACGTGGTGCTTGATACAAAAAAGGTTGTTTCTGTTCACAATATGCCTAAATCTGCTTCTGGCTTGGACATCGGTCCTGAGACACAGGCGATTTACGCTGAAATCATCAAAGACGCAAAAACAGTTTTCTGGAACGGCCCGATGGGCATGTTTGAAAAAAAACCGTTTGATAAAGGAACGGTGTCAGTTGCGAAAGCAATGGCTAAATGCAAAGGAGTAACAGTCATCGGTGGCGGTGATTCTGTCGCCGCAATTGAAAAAGCAAAGTTAGCAGACAAATTCACGTTTGTCAGCACTGGTGGCGGCGCATCATTGGAATTTTTGGAAGGGAAGAAACTGCCTGGCATTGCTGCACTGGATGAGAATACGTTAAATTAAGATTATTTTGTGCTTTTCAAGTTCTTGTTTGAGTTCTTCTTTCAGTTGTTCGTCTGTCGGAAGGTTAAGCTTCAATATTGTTGCTTCAAGTTGCCTTATTTCGCCCGCTTTTGTTTTCAATGAAACAGCATATTGTTCGTATTCTTGTATGACTGGCCGCTGGGCAACGTCATGATGTACGTCTGTCTCGTTTTTCTTTGCGCGTGCATATCTGTGCAGCATTGGGCCAAGCTCTTCTTTGGTTAAATGAGCTACTGATTCAAGTGCTTTTTGCGTTTTTTCAGGCTTTAACCCAAGTTTTCCACCGGCTATGGCTTCTTTAATTGCTGGCACGTGTTTGACTATGCCGAATGAATAATCTTTCATGAGTGCTTCAAGCGGATTGTCTGCATAAACTGCAAGTTTTTCATGCTTGGCATCGTGTGCATACTTTTTGATTGCGTCCGATAAAGGCAGAAAAAGTGTTGTAATTGCATGCTCTGCTTCCTGCCGTTCTTTTGCCGCGCTGACCAAATCGTCTTTTACTTTGAGGTAATCTGGTTTGTTGATGAAGTCCTCTTTTTCTTTTTTGAGATTTTCGTGGACAACTTTAAGCTGCTTCAATTGTTGTTCAAAGTCAGCGCGCTGTTTTTCAAGCGTCTCGCGTTCTTTTTTAACGTTTTCAATGCGCGCAAGAATGTCCTGTATTTTCTGGAATGCTTCTATCTCCACCTGCGTTTTCCTGATGTCCTGAATTTGCTTTTCTATGTCTGCAAGCGCTTTTCTGACTCCGCTGACCTCATCCCTGATAAATTCTGATAATATGGCGCCTGGCCGTGCGGTGTTCTGTGCATACTGGTGAAACAAGACATCAAGCTGGCTGAAATCTGCTGCTTCTTTTGGCACGAATAAATTCTCTATAAACCGGTCAGTGAGCTTCAGGAACTGTTCTTTGTTGCCTTGCATGAAGTGCTTGGCGCGTTCTGGTATGTTCGGATTGCGCAATTCTGCCTGTTCCAGGGCAACAGCTGCCTTTTTTGCGGAAACAAGCAGTTGTGGAAATTCCTGTTCTGCTATTGCAATTGCCTGTTTTTTGTCTCTGCTTTTGCCATTAATCTGCTCATCAACCCAGGGTTTTATCTGTTCGAGTGTCTTTTTCTCTTTGAACAGGTTTTTGAGCCATTGCATAGCAATAAAGCCTAAACCAAATGTTTAAATAGTTTTATTGACTGGAGTAGTGGTGTGAAGCAGCCGGCTGGCAGACAGATAATTGCGTCCAAACGCATTGAAATATTGTTTGAGCAAGCCGAAATTCGCGCTGCATTTGCAAAACGGTATGTTGCCCTTGCCAGAAAAATGGCTTCGCGCCACAAGGTGCGCATTCCGCAGAAATGGAAAGCCCGTTTTTGCAAGCAGTGTAATTCATTCCTGACGCCGGGAAGGAACGCGATGTTGCGTATCCGCGCAGGCAGGCGGGTTATAACCTGCTTGGAATGCAAAGCCGTTAAAAGAATGCCGATTAAAAAGGTGAAAAAATGAAAGAAGTTTGGTATTTGAGCATTGTTTTGTTGATGTTGGGCATTCTTGCAGGTTTTTCCAGTGTGATGACGCCTACAGGCGCTTTTGCAGGCAACCTGCCGCCTCAATGGGACTTTTCCACAACTGAATTTAGCACTGATGGCAGCAAGCTAACGCTTGACTTGACTGCCGCATTCTTTGACCCTGATGGCGACCCATTATCATTTAGCGTTTCTCCAAGTGCTGGAGTTAGCGCAGGCATTGCAGGCGACAAACTGGTTATTATGGCTGATAGTGACGGGCAAATCGCCATTATGGCAAGTGATGGCAAAGTGCAAGTCTCCAAGACAATCTCAATACACCGCGTGTGATTGCGCGCTCTAGAATTTCGTAAACTTCATGTGTTCTTTCTGCAGAAGCAATGTGTAGATGAACGTGCAGATTATGATAAGTTCAAAGAATCCGTTGATATGCCTTGGAATGTTTACGATTTCCATCTGCCTGAGAACTGTAAGGACTTCTTCTATAATAAAAACCAGGAGTGCAAAAAACAGTAATTTCCACGGCATCAGGTATACTCTTCTGTCTTTAACTGGTGTGCTGAATAGTTTGATGAACATGAAAATTGCTATGAGCACGAATCCCAAATTGTACAAAGGCGCTATTTCCGCAAGGCTCATTCCTATCATTCGTGGCACCCGCGCGTGATGTTAATCTGAGTGTTGAGCGCTGCAATGAGAAATACTAAAATGAAACTTGGAATAACGTGTGTAAGCCATGGCGTGCTCCAGACGCCGAATATCTTAATCGTTCCAACTAGTTCTTCAAGTGCAAACAAAATGAGTGAAACAAGCAAATATTTCCATGCGGCGAGATACTTGCGCTTTTCAGTTGACCCAAACATGCTGAGTGCGATGAGTCCTGCTATGATGCTGAGAAAGAATACTGTAAGGGTAGTTATTCCATAAGTCCAATCGTAAACAGTTAACATCATGCACCTCTTTAGTTTAAAAGTGAGTATAAATCTATTTAAAGGTTTCTGTCATTATGAAAGGCATGGTTACGCTTATTCAGCTGTTTTACCTGATGATTCCTGCCTATCTGGCAAACATGGCGCCGCCGGTGCTGGCAAAGTACAGCCCGTGGAACGCGCCCATGGATTTTGGGCTTTCATTGGGTGGTATTCGAATTTTTGGTGATCACAAGACATGGGCGGGTTTTGTAGTTGGTGTTTTGGCCGCGTTGGTTGTGGGAACAACTATGTTCCATGTGTACTGGCCCTTTGAGTTTTCAGGAATACTATGGTCTGTGCTTGTCGCGATTGGCGCTCTCTCTGGCGACGCGGTAAAAAGTTTTTTCAAGCGGCGCGTTGGCGTTAAGCCCGGCAGTCCGTGGATTCCGTTTGACCAGATTGATTACACTGTTGGAGCATTGGCGCTTGGCAGTATTGTTTTCTTTCCAGGCTGGATTAATGCATTTTTGATTGTCTTCATCAGTGCATTTGGCCATATTGCAACTAATCATATAGGGTACTGGCTGGGTGTTCGTGACGTAAAATGGTAACGGTTGCGAACACGCTCACATTGGCAAGAATGGCTCTTGTGCCGGTTTTTATTGCAATATTATATTCGCCAATTCCAGGAAAAGAATGGATTGCGGCAGCGGTTTTTTGCGTTGCCGCTGCTACCGATGCGTTTGATGGTTATTTCGCACGGAAATACAACCAGGTTTCAAAAATCGGGGCTCTCTTAGATCCCGTTGCTGACAAGTTATTAGTCATCAGCGCGCTTATTTTTCTGATTGACAAAGGCGTTCCCACGTGGATGGCGTGGGTGCTCATCGTGAGAGAATTCTTAGTCATAAGCCTGCGTTTGCTGGTTGCGCCTTACGAGCCCATATCTCCTTCAATGTTTGGCAAGCTGAAGACCGCTTTTGAAATGATTGGCATTGTTGGAATTTTACTTCAGGTAAGTCTGGCAGTGTATATTCTTTTCACAGCAGTTGTATTGAGCATTATTTCCGGGCTGCAGTATTTCTGGCGTGCTAGAAAATCAGTAAAACTATAGCGGCGTACACCGCTGCAGCGCCAATCAGAAAAGAATATTTCTTGTGGTATACCGTGCCGAATGGAATGAAAAACAAAAAAAAGGAAATTGCAACATTAAGCGGTTGCTTGTGCGCGTACTGCCAAACAGCGCTGCCTACAACAGCAAGAGCAAGGGCGTACATCAAAATTTTGAAATATTTTTCACCTTGTTTAAACTCGTACAATGTGAGTTTGGCAATGATGCATCCTGCAAGAAGTCCAAATATTGGTGCAAGGTTTGCTAATGTCCCCATTCAGAATGTCCCCATTGAACCAATAAGTCAACGCCTAATCTGTTTACTTCCAGAGGAACGTCGCACGCTCCCCAGCAGCTGCCAAGCCAGATAATGACAATTGCACTGGTGCGTTTTTGCAGCTCGTCTGTTATTTCTTTAGCGTATGGCTTCAGTCCATCCGGCAGTTGTATGCATACTATCTTTGCTTTCTCTGCCTTTATTTTTGTTTCAACTGCATCCAATTCTAAATCATAATTTTCAAGCATATCTCAACTTTCCTCGTCGTCGTTTATAAAGTTTGCCACAGAGAAAGCTTTAAAAGTCCTGTATAGTCCCCAAAGCGTAAGCCCCCGTAGCTCAGCCGGTAGAGCGACTGACTGTTAATCAGTAGGTCGTGAGTTCGAGTCTCACCGGGGGCGTAGCGATAAGTTTATATACACACTTTCTTCACATTTCATTTGAAAAAGATGGTGCAGAAACTCGGATTCATTTTTCTCGGCTTGATAGCATTAGTTGCTATTGGCGGTTTGCTGATTCAGATTCAGAACACGTTAACTGGCGATTATACTGCAAGCGGCGGTGGCCGCTGGTACTATGGGCCGTTAAGAGCGCAGATGGAGCCCAGTGAAGCCTGCATATATGCAGGGCTTCAGCCGGTCTATCCGCAGCAGGTCTACAGTAATGAGTATGGCACAATGATGAGCGTGTGCCAGCAGGGCAGCCAGATGGTTGGCGTGCCATTGACACAAACAGTATTGGTTCGATAAGAATTCTAAATTCCTGATTGTTTTTTGTACACGTAAACTATTAGTACGCTGCCGGCAAGGAATACAAGTACTCCTACAATCCACGGCCAGAGTGGTTTGCTTTGTGCAGATGTTTTCTCAGGTACTGTTGTTTCAGCAGGCGCTGTTGAAGTTTCTATGACTTTTGGCGGCTGTGTTGGTGCTGGCTTTTCTTTTGCTGGTTTTGTTTCTGGGAAAGAAAATGGAAGGCTTGTGCTTGCTGATGTGCTTGCAGATGAACTTGACCCCCCTCCGCTTGCGCTTCCTCCGCCGCCCACGCCGCCTCCCGAGCTGCCGGAACTGCTTGAGCCACTTGACGAACTCGATTCCAAAGTTATTGTCGCTCCAGTAATGCTGTTTCCAGG
>JBGPJV010000014.1:0-11624 GCA_041485605.1 Candidatus Nanoarchaeia archaeon
CAAGTTGCTAACAGGGGCGTTGTTTTGGTTGACGAAGGCGCGATTTCTTTCAGCAGCCGTGAAAGTATGAGCAAGAGCAATCGCGGCCTTGGCCCATTGCTCGCTGTTGCGCGTCACAAAGACCTGACCTTGATTTTTATCACGCAAAACACTGGCATGATTGACAAGAACGTGCTCAACTTGTGCGATACTGTTGTTCTCAAGGAAGGCTCATTATTGCAGGAAAAGATGGAGCGCTCTGTTATGAAAGATTTGTACCAGACTGCAAACACTGCCTTGTCAAAAATTCCTGCGGAAGAAAGAAAACCTTATTGCTATATCTTTGACGCAGAGTTTGAAGGCCTTGCCCAGGCTTCTTTGCCAAGCTTCTGGAGCGTTAAAGTGAGCAAGAATCAGGCATGACAAAGTATTGTTTGGGTATTGAGAGCACAGCTCACACATTTGGCTGTGGCATTATGTCTTTTGACGGCAAGATTCTTTCAAATGAGAAAGATACTTTCACAACAACAGAAGGTGGTCTTATTCCAAGCGATCTTGCAAAGCATCATGAGCGGTTGAAGGATGAAATTCTGCAGCGTGCGTTGAAAGCTGCAAAACTAGAAATGAAAGACATTTCTTTGATTTCTTACAGTGCTGCTCCCGGCATTCCTCCGCCAATGCATGTTGGTCAGCGGTTTGCCAAAGAGCTCGCAAAGAAATACAATCTGCCATTAGTTGGCGTTAATCACAGCATTTGCCACTTAACCATTGGCGACTTAATCTGCGGTGCCAAAGATCCTGTTTATCTGTATGTCTCAGGCCCAAACACTCAAGTTATCGCATTTGCAGGCAAGCGCTACCGTATTTTTGGCGAAACATTGGACGTTGGGCTTGGCAATATGCTTGACAAGTTTGCAAGGGAAATTGGGCTGGGTTTCCCAGGCGGCCCAAAAATTGAACAATTAGCAAAGCAAGGCAAGAAATACATTGAGCTGCCGTATGGCGTGAAAGGTATGGATGTTTCATTTGCAGGAATGCTGACAAAAGCGCTCAAATTGTACAAGGAAGGCACGCCAAAAGAAGACCTGTGCTTTAGCTTGCAGGAAACTGCTTTTGCAATGCTTGCAGAAGTAGCAGAGAGAGCAATGGCGCATATTGACAAGAAAGAACTGTTATTAATCGGCGGTGTTGCCGCCAATAAGCGTTTGGGAGAAATGCTTAACATTATGTGCAATGAGCGAGGCGCAAAGTTCTATGCAGTTCCATTACAGTACAGCGGCGACCAGGGCGTTATGATTGCATGGCAGGGCATCCAGCAGTTTAATGCAGGAGAACAAGTTGATCCTGATAAAGCTGAAATCCGTCCGTACGAAAGGGTTGATGAAGTTGAGGTTAATTGGCGATGAGCCGTGCAGTTTTTGAGAAAATAAGGAAATTGTTGGACGACAACAAAATCAAATATCAACTTCTCACTCACGAGCCCGTCTACACTTCAGAGCAGGCCGCTCAAATGCGCGGCAAAGGCATTGCAGAAGGTTTGCGTCGCGGCGCAAAGGCAATGATTTTCAAAATTGATGAAAAGTACGTTCAATGCATCGTTCCTGCTCATAAAATTGTTGACCTAAAGAAAGTCAAGGCCTTGTTGAGCGCGAAGAAAATCAAAATGGCTACTCCTGAAGAAGTTTTGCAAGTTACTGATTGTGAAATCGGCAGCGTGCCTCCATTCGGCAACCTATTCAACATTTCAGTTTACTGCGACAAAGAACTTTCTGAAGAAATTGATTTTAACGCCGGCTTGCACGATACCAGTATCACGATGAAAAGAATTGACTGGGAGAAAGTTGTCAAACCAGTAATTTGCGACATTGCAAAAGAGAGGGCGGTGTCTTAGAAACGCAAGAAAAACATCTGTTTACTTTTTCTTCTTCGCTTTTGCCGTCTTTGGTTTGGCTTTCGCTGTTTTTGGAGTGCCGCGCGGCCTTGGCATGGTCAGGTCGTGTGTTTTTTCAAATCTTTCTTCTTCTTCAGGTGTTAATGGCTCGTAAATCAAGCCGCATTCCCTGCAGACGACCTGCTCACGCTCCAGATTGTGCACAATGTTTGAACTGGCGCAATCAGGGCATTCCTTGATTTGTCTGATGTCTTCCATGAGTTTGAGTGCCGCTATCGAAGGTATTTAATCTTTATGTTTCACTAATAAAAGACACAATTTGATATGTTTTGATGGCGTTTATTAGTTAGAAAACGGCATTTATTGTTTTTCTTCACTTTTTGAAGACGATTTTAATTGCTTTAAAACAGCTTCTTTTCCTTTCCAGTCAAGCGCTTCTGCAAGTACTTGGTCCAAAAGCTCAACCGGTATAATCTCTACTTTTGCCAGTTTTGCCTTGTCGATGACAATGTCCTGTAAGTTTGACTTTGGCACAATGACTCTTTTGATGCCTGCTTCAATTGCTGCCTCGACTTTTGCTGATACGCCGCCAACCGGCAGCACTTCTCCGCGGACGCTTAAGCTGCCTGTCATTGCAGTATCTTGTCTGACCGGCACTTCTTTCAGTGCGCTGATAATCGCTATCGCGACCGCTATGCTTGCGCTGTCTCCTTCAACGCCTTCGTATGTCTGTAAGAATTGAACGTAAATGTCATAATCTTTGATGTCCGTTCCAAAATACTTTTTGACGATGGGCGTGACGTTCTTGACTGCTTCTTTGGCTATTTCTCCGAGTTTGCCTGTCGCAACAATTTCCTTTTCCTTGCCCCATGGTCCAACAGCCGCTTCAATCGGGAGAATAATTCCTGAGTATGTTCCACCGCCGCCAATCACTGCCAGTCCGTTTACGCGGCCGACTTGTTTGCCCTCTGTTATGATAATTTCATATTCTTTCTTTCTTTCAATGAACTTGTCAGCTATCTGCTGTTCAAGCGGTCGTGCTATTTTCTTTGCTTCTGCAAAGTGTTCTTTTGAAACAATTTTTGCGTTTTTCTCGATTGCGATGTCGCCTGCTGCCCTTATGAGTCCGCCGAGTTCTCGTAATCGTAATGTAAAATGTCCTTTCCGGTTTGCCAGTCTTCGTGCATCGTCAATGACTGCCAAGACAGCCTCTCTGCTGAAGTGCGGTATTTTCTTGTCTCGAGTGACTTCTTGCGCGACAAAGCGCGCAATTTTTTCTCGATTTTCAACAGAATCTATTACGGTATCTTTCATGAAGACTTCGTAGCCGTATCCTCTGATTCTGCTGCGCAAAGCCGGATGCATGCGCTGGACTGTTTCAAGATTGCCTGCTGCAACAAGAATGAAATTGCACGGGACTTGTTCTGTTCTGACCATTGCGCCTGCGCTTCTTTCGCTTTGGCCGGTAATTGAGTACTTGCCTTCTTGCAATGATGTAAGCAGTTCCTGCTGTGTCGTGGGGTCTAGTGTTGCAATCTCGTCAACAAATAATACGCCCATGTTTGCTTTGTGAATTAATCCTGCAACTACTCGTTCGTGTGCTGGCGTGCCAAGTCCGCCTGACTGCAATGGGTCGTGCAGGACATCTCCCAGTAATGCGCCAGCGTGCGCTCCTGTCGCGTCCCAGAATGGCGCCTGTTTTTTTCCGTAGTTGTCAACAATAATTTTTGGTGATTCAACGCGCGTGTTGCCGAATGGCCGGCGCATGCTCATGAACATGACGTATGCTGCCAAAAAGACCATGCCGCCAAGGAAGAATGCTGCGAACATTATGTCGCTCTGGTATTTTTGCCTCGCCCACCACGGTACAATCATTGACGCAACCAATAATGCAACAAGTATGATGTTTTGAATTTTGAAAAAACCCAGGTTTTGCACGCGTGCCTTTGCCACCAATTCTCTTCCCTTTCCGCCGGCCACGGTTCTGATCAGCGGCTGGTTTTCATCGTTTGGATTGAAGAATGCGAGAATGTCAACTAATTTCTCTTTTGGCAGTAATTCTGCCAGCGCCATGCCCAGCATGCTTTTGCCAGTTCCCGGCTCTCCGATAAGCAAAACGTGTCTTCTTTGCCGGGCTGCTTTTTTCATAATTGCGCAGGCTTCATCCTGACCTATGACTTGGTCTATCATAGTATCTGGTATCTTGATTTCTGCAGTGCTTTTGAAGTCGAGTTCTTTCGCCATCCCCACGCTGTCGTCGTATAAAGTATTTATAAAGGTTATGTATCGAAAACAGTGCTACTTTTAAGTAGTGAAAATAGGAAGATTTATATAGTGCGAAAGCCTAAAATTCCATATAGAAAGAGAGTGAAAAATGACACTAAGAATACTGCAGGCATCGGATATTCACGAAACGGACAGCAAAGATTTGCCTAAATACAAGCATATTCGCGACCTTGCAAACAATGAATGCGTTGATGCAGTCATTCTGAACGGCGACTTTTTCTTCAACCAGGAAGTAAATAAAGTTGCGATGGCTCAGAATAAGGCTTCGAACCGCATCATGGGGTGGGTCGATTCAAAGGATCGTAAGTGGATGATCGCCGGCCAGCAGGTCAGGGATTATGGCGGCATTAAGCGGTTGAAGCAGGAAAGCGAATCTTCCGAAGTCAATGCTGAACACAAAATGCAGTTGGATAAAATAATCAATAGCTATGAAAGAAACAAGTCAAAAATTGATGCAACTGAGGCTAAATACTCAAATCTGGTCAAATTTAACAACAAACTTCTTAACAAAGAACTTGCAAAAGTCAAAACAGAGATTAACGCAGCTGCAGAAAAGCGTTTCAAGCGTCTGGATAAAGTTTTGCAGGGAATAAAAGCTCCTGTCTACTTTGTCCGCGGCAACTGGGAAACTGATAATTTTGTAGACTACAAGTGGAAAAAGCCGAAGCTTTTGGAAAAGGAAGGCGTTGTAGACATTAAAGGCGTTAAATTTGCAGGTGCGCCGAACTGGTATGAGCGGCTTGGTCGTATGCCTGAGTCATTCTATGAGAAAATGGAAAAGGATATCCCTTGGGGCGGTTACACTGGTAAATTTGAATCTTTGCTTGAACAGGAAGGAACAGCTCAGGAAAAAGAAATGTGGGAAAACGGATTTGTGCCTCCAAGATTTGCTGAAATGACTGATTCATTCAAGCGTTTATACAACAAACAATTCGACGTGCTTGTTACGCACAAAGGTCCGCATAGTTTGGCGTTCGAAAAGTCAAAAAATACGCATTATGATTCAGGCATTGGCTTGGAAGCTATTGTCAAGCATGTTGTCCGTCCAAAAATAATTCTCGGCGGCCACATTCATGGTAAAGGCCTTGTTTTAAGGGAGCAAATAGAACAGGATTATTCTTATCAGGGTGTTCGTTCTTCAGATGAAGTTCTGTATGTAATGGACATTGATACAAATTCGAAAGAAATCGTGAAGAACGGCATTCAGCCATACCGCTGGCAGTCAGATAACGTAACTTACAAAGCCGCTTAAGTTTCGCGCGGCTCTTCTGCAGACGCTCTTGGCTGCGCCTGAGGCGCGCCTTCAGTTTTCTTCTTCGGTTTTTTCTCTTGAGGTTTTCTCAGAACAAAATACAATACTGTTCCCAGCACGGCAAGTGCAACAACAGGCCAGAATAAAGTATCAAAGAATCTTTGTTCGTCTATTATTCCTGCGCGTGCAAGTCCGTAGAACACGAAGAGCGCGAATAATATTATCATGAGCGCAATGAACAGTTTGTTCTTGTGCCCGCCTTCCGCGCCTGACAGTCCGAGCACAATCGCAAGCAGCAATCCGACAATCATCAAAAGCACCAGGTATCCGAGCAATATGTTGACAACGTTCAACATTTGTGTTGCCAATACTGCGAAGAATCCCAAAACAAATGCGACCATTGCGTTCAATCTCTTTTTTGGCTTTTTGTCGTCTTCTTCTCCTAGAACGCGTGTTTTCTGCAGAACTGCATATGTCAGAGTAAATACGAGAAGGAATGGCAGTATGACGTCGATAAAGCCAAGATCTACTAGCCATTGAAACACCTCTTGATACGCCATGTTAATTATATTCTGCAGACATTATAAAAAGCTTGCTACTTGTTGAACGGCCTGCAGACATCATAGAACGGGCATTGCCCTGTGCTGTATTTGCACAGCGGGCTGGGGCTCTTCGGATAATGGTTGACGTCTTTCGTTTGAGTGGACGCGTGAATATGTTCGATTTCCTTTTTTGCCATATCTATTAACTCCTCGTCAACTTCAATGAAGCTTTCTTTTCCTTTTAGGAAATACACGCCTACTTGTTTTGGCATGATGCCGTGCTTGTCAAAGTAGAGCAGGCTGTAAATGCCTAGCTGCAATAAGTGTTCATCTAGCTCCTGCGAGCTTGACGTTTTGTAGTCCATTAATCTGACCGTGCCGTCATCGCTGTGTTCTATGACGTCGATAAAGCCTCTGACGTGATACTTCTCTGATACAAACATCATTTCTCTAATAGGTGTCAGCTGTTTGAATCTTTCTTGGAACGTGCCTTCTTTGTCTTCCAGTTTTCTGCAGAATAATTCGAGCCAGTTGAACAGCATCATGAGTGTTTCTTCGAAATAATGGATGAGTTTGTCTTGCGTCAAGTTGAGTTTGTCTAGTTCTTTCTGGTAATTCTGCCATTCTTTGAGGAGAAGATGCTGTATGATAAGTTTCAAGTGCGGCCCGTAATTGTCCATTGATATCGGGCTGGTGTCGATGTCAAAGTAATGTTCTAGAACTGAGTGTGCGATATTTCCCCTGACGGTGTGTATGTTTGGCGGCTGTTCTAGTCCAAGTATGTATGAGTAGTAATACTTCCGCGGACATTGCTTGTACGTCTTGATAGAGCTGGGACTCTGCACCCTTTTTTCCATGTGTTAAAAGAAAAATGAGTGGTATTTATGGTTTTAGGTAGTGAAAAACAAATTCCGGAGCCGGTCGTAATTCTTTCAATTTTGTCATGGATAAACTCTTTAACAGAAAAAATGTCTAAACCAGCATGAAGCGCAAAACTTTGCTCATGATATCGTCAGCAGTCTCAATAATTGGCCTTATCGCAGTTTTCTTTCTCAAGCCTGATGTTTCTCCTCAATCTTTGCAGATGTCTGGCACAATAAAATACGTAAACCAGAAAGAAAAAGTCGCGTTCATTAGTTTTTTGCCTGACAATTTGACGGTTGTTTCATTTAATGAATTGAACTTAGCGCCGGGCTATTATCTGCTTACCGGTCATCTGCAGCAATACAAGGGAAAAGTTGAATTTGTTGTTGACTCAGAAGAGCTCAAAGTACGGGAAAACGTAGCGAAATACAAGGTACACAACAAGCGCAATCAATCCAAGCAGGATGAGTTTCTTGAAGAATGACGCAACTGCTCGTCTTCTGCGCAATATTTCGTCGTATGCGCTTTTGACTCTGAACAATCTGATTGGGTATTTCATCCCTTTTAATTTCTGCAGACCCAGGTGAATGTACGGTACTTCTCTTTTGTTCATTGCCGAGAATACTGCTTCGCTGAAAACTATTTGTCCAGAGCCTGCAATGCCTTCAATGCGTGATGCAGTGTTTACTGCTTCTCCAAACACGTCGTCGTGGCGTAAAATTACCTCGCCGGTATGGATTGCAACGCGAATTCTGATTGGTCTTTTCGCATTTTTGTTGAAATGGTCAAACACGTTCTGTAATTCTACGCCGCAAAGCACGGCATTGGTTGGTGATTTGAAAGTGACTAAGAACGCATCTCCAATCTTCTTGATAACCTTTCCGCCATATCTTTCAAAAATAGGAATTGACATGTTGTCAAATATGTCGTGAAGTTGGGTAAATTCCTCTCGGCTGAGCTGGACTGTTGTCTTGGTATAGCCCACAATATCGATAAACATCACAGTCACGATTTCTGAAGTCTCTTTCATATACGCCATAAGACGAGTGTAAAGGCAGGGGTTTATAAAAATTCGCAAATTTTACGAGAATACAATCGATGCAAATTATAAGCACCAGTGCATTATGAACAAAATGCTTATTGAGGCAATAATTGCGCTGGCTGGCAGCATTCTTGGCATTCTTGCAGGCCTGCTTCCAGGTGTTCATACCAATCTGCTCGCAGTAATCATTGCGGGTTTTAATGCAGACGTTTGGCCGTCTTCGGTTTTTCTTGTTGCTGTTGCAGTTTCGCGTTCAGTTATTGATGCAGTGCCTACAGTTTTCCTCGGCGCATCAGAAGATGTTATGGCGTTATTGCCGGGGCATCATCTGCTGAAAAAAGGCTGCGGCATTGAAGCGGTAAAGTTCTGCGTGCTCGGAAGCATTTTGGGAATAATTGGAGGAATTTTGCTCATTCCATTGTTTATTATCATATTTCCTTTTCTCTTCTCCCTCATTCGTCCATTTCTATTCTGGCTTCTTCTCACTCTTATTCTCATCTTGCTTATGCGCGACGGCTGGAAGTCATTTGTTGTCTTTATTCTGGCCGGGCTGCTCGGCATCTTGGCTTTAGGCAGCGTCCGCGAGCCATTATTCCCGCTGCTTTCAGGTCTTTTCGGCGCAAGCGGCTTGCTGCTTTCAATTTTTAACAAAGTTCACATTCCTGAGCAGGTAAACACTGATATTCTGCGGCTGCGCAAAATGCCGTTGTTCTTGTCTGCGGCAACAGGCGTTCTTGCTGGTAGCATTGTAACATTATTTCCTGGTATGAGCCCGTCGCAGGCTGCTGCTTTGGCGCAAGTTAAGCGTATGAAATCAGTCCGTTATCTTGTGCTTACCGGCGCGCTGGGCACAGTTGATGTCGTCATTTCTTTAGTAACATTATTCGTGCTCGGCAAAGCCAGAAATGGCGCTGTTGTCGTTATTGAACAGCTGCTCGGCGTTGTTCCAGCATCTGCACTCACCACTTTTGTCGCAGTCGCTTGTGCAGCTGCCGGTCTCTCTGCAGTTATAGCATTATTCGCGTCAAAATGGTACGCAGTTTTAATTGAGAAAATAGATTATTCGTTCATTTCATCAGCAGTGCTTTTCTTCCTGCTGATAATGAGTTTTGTATTATCTGGCTGGCTGGGCATCTTAGTCTTCATCACTGCAACAGCTGTCGGCCTTATCGCGCCTTTAACAAACGTTTCAAGGAGTCATTCAATGGGCTGCCTGCTTCTGCCAACCTTGATTCTGCTCTCCCCGATAGCTTTATAAACCCCGTCTTTTCCCTTCGTCTTATGGCAGTTATATCTCATTTCAGGGGAAGTTTCCGCAGAAAGAAGGGCAATCATCTCATAGTCATTGTTCCAGGCGTTGATAACAGGGAGAAAGCTCAGTCCTATATTGGAAAGGCAGCTGTCTGGACCGCTCCAGGAAAAGCCAAAACGCAAATTAAAGGCAAGATTTCTGCCGCGCACGGCAACAAGGGTGCGCTTCGAGTGATCTTTGAGCGTGGTCTTCCCGGCCAAAGTTTGGGACAAGATATTAAGATAGAATAATTTCGTAGGTGAGTGAAGTGAAGACAAATGATACAGTGAAGAGTTTATGCTCTCTTTTGAGCAGGTGCAAGCCAGACATTAGTGAAATTGCTCAAAACAGCAAGGGAAATCTTGAGCAGTTCAGGGCAGAGTATAGAAATATCTGTTTGACTAATGCGCAGTTCGAAAACCGGAACGTCAAAGAAGTTATTCTGCCAAGCGAGCATGGGCGTTTTACATACAAGGAATCAGTCAACCAGAATGGCATTAGGGGAATTACTGTTTTCCGGCGCCTTACTACAGGCGAAGACGCGCACATGAAAGACCACATGTACGCGTTTACAACTATGGATGGAATTGTTAATGCGTCTGATGTTCCAACTCTGGTTGAAATGCGTATTGCTGAGCCGCAAAACATTCATCATTACTTTGAGCACGTTGCAAAGCAAATGGCTGCAATGAGAAACTTGTATCCAAAGGATCACGGCTGGATTTTGATGCTGCCTATGGACTATCTTAAGGAGTGCCCTGATTCAGTGCGGGTGTTCGAAGATATTGGCGGCCATGTCGCAATTCTGCCGTATTTCGCAAAAGAGCTTCAGTTTGCAGTTGCAAAATACGCGCCAAAGGGCTCAGATACCAGAATGCTTGTCAGGCAATAATTTTTTCTCTTAATAATTTTATTTTTTCAACACTCAATCTTTCTATTTCCGCATCAACAGCTGCAAGAAGCAGTTCTGCATTTCTTTTCTGCAAAGCGTGATACAAGCTTTTTGTAATGCCCTGGTCTACAAGCTGCTGTGGAATCTCTTCAACGTATTCAGAAATAAGCACTTCTGCAAGATTGAAATTATGGTGTGCGGATAACGCGTTGTGCACGCTGTCTAATTTTATGAGAAGCGCGCTAATCGTCGTCCGTGAGGGTTTGAAACTTTTTTTCGAGCTTTTCCTTGTCTTTTTCTGCTTCATAGTGGCTCAATGACCCGACAATGCCGTGCATGATGAGGCTTTTGTCGTTTGACAATAATCCCTGTTCAATGTAATGACTGTGCTTCTCATCAACAACATCTTTTAACAGCGATCTGAGTGCTTCTTTGTCAAAGCTTCCTGCGCCGAGCTGCGCAAGCGCGTTGCTCAGGCGTGTGATTGCTTCTTCAGTGTTTGTCGAAAACTTGCCATTAGTCATATTTCGATACCTCCAATTTTCGAGCACACTCGGAAAGCCATGCTTTCCGATGGTCAGAAATCTGCGCAAATCTCATTGTTAAGGCAGATTTCCGAGGCATTAGAACTTAATCCAGTCCGGCAGTATCGGCTCAATTGCCGGGTACGCGTATGGTGCCGCTACAATAAGTGCTCCAATCAAAATGCTGTGGAACCAAGTCTCTCCCAGCCCTGCTCCGCCGCCGCCAGACTTTATTGCCCTGCTGACGCCGTGAATCTTTATTGCAGCAATCAGTCCAACAGCAATTTGCAGGCCGATTGCAGTTCCCAAAATAGGAATGTTCTGCAGTGCTGGAATCAAGTCAAGCACATATTTTGAATTCATAGAACAGAATACAAATAGAATTGATAAGATGAACGCGTGTATCATGTGGCCGAATCTGTGTGTTGGCACAGAAACGTCTCGATGGATGACGATTGCTTCATACGCACCAATTATTATTCCAAGTGCGATTGATGGTCCGATAATCAAAACGGGAGTTACTGGTTCTGCCAAATTAATCACCTCTTTTTACAACGTAAAAAGAGACCCGCCGAACGTATTCGGCGCTGCCTCTTCTGTTGCATTTATTCGTCTGTTGTTATTTAAAGCTATCGCTATCATTCAAAACAATCTCAAAGAAATAAAAAAAGGAGAGACCGTTCATAGTCGAACTTCCAATATTAACTAGGTACGGGCGTTGGGGACCGCATGCTGAACACGTCGTTACCTTCGTGCGTACACACCGGTTCCATTAAACGGCTCTTCTAGCCATGCCCTAGGAAGGCTCTTTTCGAGGAACGTTTCATTCTTAGATGCTTTCAGAACTTATCGTAAATCGCGTGGCTGCCCGGCGTAATGCCCTGTCGGACAACCGGTAAACTAGTGGCGACGAATGCCAGTTCCTCTCGTACTATGGCATCCTTCCTCACAGCCTTCCAACATTTCCTGTAGATATCAAACCAACTGCCTCACAGCGTTGTGAACCCAGCTAACGATCCCTTTTAACAAGTGAACCCCTTCACCCTTGGCCGCTTCTGCAC
>JBGPJV010000015.1:0-11022 GCA_041485605.1 Candidatus Nanoarchaeia archaeon
CCGCCTGCTTGACGCCAAGCGCGAAACACGGCCTGTCTGTCTTTGCGTGAATGTTTTCCATTAATCTAAAGCCAAGAACTGATTTTCCAGAGCCGCGCCTGCCGGCAACAGCTAAAATCAAGCTTTCATTCAGCAGACGCTTCTCAAAAGTTTCAATTGAGCCTTTGACCGCAGTTGATTCCTTCAAGGCATCATAATTTGCAGGCGTTTTTGGCTGCTCAGCGCGCACTTTCGCGTCATGATGCGCTTTTACTGCTACAGAAGTTGTTGCGGTAAATGCGGCTTTAATGCCTTTGAACAAGCCAACTAGCAAAAACCAGATGGCTTTGAAAATATTGACTATAATCCACGCTATGCCTTTGCCGATTCCAATGAATATCTTGCCAATTACTGACTTTTTACGCCCCATAAATAAAGAAGAGAATACGAGTGGTTAAAAAGGTTACGCAGAAGGCCTGACAGCGCCTTTTGGAAGCCGGCTAGCTGCTGTTTTAATGTCTTCAAGAATTTTTTGCAAAGTATCTTCCGGAGTTCTTGTCAGCAGGCCCATAAACATCTGGGCTAACGCGCGACCCAATTTACTGTTGCCTCTTGCGTTGTCTTCCATGCCATTCAAAGATTTGTTCTTCACAAAATCAGCAAGGTCTTTTCTCAATAAAAGGCCTTGCAGGTCTGCCAGCTTCTGCGCAAGAATGTTCAGCTCAGCATTTCCTGTTGCCATATCAATGACTTTTGCCCTTTCATCATCAAGCTCTTTCAAAGCATTCATAACCTGCTGGGCTTCATCCTGCAAAACCTGCACGTCACCTTTAGTAATGGGAATAAATAACGATGAGCCGGCGCCCTGCGCTTTGGGCAACATCGTATGATAGAAATTTGTAATAACTGTTTGATCTATTATTTTCACTGCAGCATAAATTTTTTGCTCATCAAGAAGCTTCATCTGTTCAGCTTTTTCCTCTTCGGCCTTTGTTGACTGCAACTTCTGAGTCTGGTCGAACAATTCAGTGTAGCGTTCAAACAGCGCGCCAATCTGGCTGTCAAGCTGATCAAACACTTTTCTTGCCTGTTCGACAGCATCAGCTGTTCCAGGCAAAGACACAAGCACTGTCTTTAACGGGTCGCCGTGGTGCTCAAGAATCTGCGCGATGTCAGTCAATAACTGTTCAAGACGCTTATAGACCGTGTTGTACAATTCTACATCAGCAACTGAAAGGCCGCCCTTTGCCCTTGTCAGGCGGGCGGTGTTTTTTTCAACTAAATCCAACTGCCTGCGAACATCCCCTAATTTTGACTTGAGCTCCTGTGCAATACGCACCAGCTGGCCTGCATCAGATGATAGAATAGAGAAGAACGGATCGGTTGCTGACTTGAACTGCTGGTTTTCAAGGTCTGCAGTATTCAATGCATGCGATGCATCGTGGTGCAATTGATCTGTTTTTGTTGAAACGTCAGCCATACCCCTTGTCTGTTCAGCCATAACTGCCGCGGCTTTGGCAAAATCGTCCAATTCACCATGCACGCGCATGCCAATTGATGAAATATCACGCATTTTGTTTGGCAAGTTTTGCAAACTGGAAGAAATGTCTTCAAAGTTAGAAATTTGTTCCAAAAGCTCTTCCTGAGCTGCCTTCAGCATTGGAAGATTGACCGTGACTGCCTTCCTGACTTTCTCGGATGCAGTAGGAGGAAGTTTTGTTTCCTCAGCGGGAGGAGGAATGACTTTAACCTGAGCTGGCTTTTCAACCTGCAATGGCTTGCGCGCGGTTGCTGCGTTGGAAACCCACCGCACAAATGAATTAATCGAGTCCTGAGGCTGCTTGTACTTTACAAGCAAATCAACAAGCGGTTTTGGATTTAGAATTCCGTATTCGACATAATTGCGAATAACTGCCTCAGTTGCTTTTCTCACCAATCCAACCGGAGCAGTAAGCCCTTCGTCAACATACTCTTTTTCAGCAAGGTCAATCAAGCGGTCCATTTCTGTTTTGACAACTGACGCCGGAGTTGGCGCTGGCTGGAGCTGTTTTGGAGGAACTTGAGGGGCTAACGTTGCAACAACTGCTTCAATAATCTCGGCCGTATTAACTTCAGCAGTATTAGCAGCATTATAGCGCTTTTTGAGCTCATTCCTGACTTCATCAGCAGAAGCGCCCTGCGAGAATAACAACGAGCCAACCTGAAGTGCTGCTGCAAACAACATACTGGTTGCACTTACCGCTTTAAGCTGATTGGAAAGCGTCTGTTTGACAGCAGCCAACGCTTTCTGCACATCCTGAAACAAACTTCCCTGCTTTTTTTCAGCTTCATTTGTCTTCTTTGCAACATCAAAAATGTCTTTTTCAACCTTTTCAAGCTGTTTTTTTGCTTCTTTTGTATCGCCTGAAGCCGCGCTGACAGCATCACGGCCGGCCGTGGCGCCGCGACCTGCGCCCTTCACCTGGCCGGTCAAATTGCTAACCATGAGAACAAAAAGCAGCATCCAGATAACTGCGGACGGCCAGTCAGCCGCTGCCTGCGACTTATACGCCATAAGGCCATACGTTAATCCTGAAACAAAAAGTGCTGTGGCGAACTTAATTGCGGAATTCTTAGTGCGGGCACCCGCGGCACCGTAGCTCATAGCAAAAACAATAACTGCCACGAAAAATGGGAAGGTAGTGCCAGTAAAAACGGCCTTTAATGACCAGTTATAATATGTGATTCCGCCCAAAGTCATCATTAATCCCAGAATACAAGACATTAGGCCTTCGAGGGAGAACATTGTCTTCTTGTCTTCGGAACTCAATGCTCCCATCAGCACGCCGCCAAACAGACCTTTCTGTGTCTTTGTGGCATACTTTACACGAACAAAAATCCACTTTATTAGTAGTGTAAGCAGAATCCAAATAAGTAGAAAATCACCAATTTTGGTATAGCGCGTGTAAAGGACAACTGGGTCAAAAGCTGCTGGCATTATAACATCCCTTTTTCGATAACTGACCTTTTCCGCCTATATAAATATTGCTCTAATAGCATAGAAGAGGCTATTTTAGCCCCCTTTAGAATTAACTACTGCGTGGTGGTGAAAAAACGAAAGGTTTATATATTTCCTTGCTTTTAGAGTGCCTAAAGGGGGAAACACACCATGAAACTCATTAACAACGGAAAACTGACGTGGGCGGGAAAAACGCTTGTTACAGCGATGTCATTAGCTGGCCTTTCAAGCATAGGATATGGAGCATACACTTTCCATGGCAAAAAGCCATTGGAAATGCAGGTTGCTGTTGAAGACACTTACCAGCCAAGCAAGACAGAAGACGGCAAGCTCAGCTACACGTTCAAAACAAACGACAGCCAGAGAAAAGGCGTAACCTATTCTTTTGACACTGAACAAGCGTTCAAACGCTTCAATGATTTTATTGCAATTTACACCGCAGACCACGAACAAGAACTCAAGGGCAGAGATTACCTGACTCCGAAAGAAGCACGTGAAATCGCGGCACTTATCGACGCTAAACCGTATGGCGCTGACCGACTCGTCATTACTGACAAAGAAATGGGCAACGCATTCAGCACATACCAGCAGAAACCAGAGGAATTCAAAATCAATTTTGACGTCGCTGCTCCAAAACAGCCAGGAAAGGCGTTTGATTTGGAAACAGAAGCAAACGCAGAATACGACAAGCTCGAAAGCGACCAAGACCGCTATCTGGAAATGTGCAGAGCAAAAATTGGCACACGCCAGGAACGAGTCCACAAGCTTTGGGGCGCTGCAGAAGCACATTACCAGAAAGATCTGAGGAGCGATGCAGAGTACCAGAGAGCAAAAGCGGAGTTTAAGCACTACCGCAAATAGAAACTACTAAAGAGTAGTAAAAATGTCGAAAGATTTATAAACCCGAAAGACGAAAACAAGACCAGCAGTGAGGTAAGACAAAATGTCATACAATAACGAAGTACGGAAAATCACGCAGAAAATCGAGGATTTAGCAGGCAAAACAGTAGCTGACAAAGCACGAAGGCGAGCAAAACTTTTCGGCAGCTACAAAGCAACCGATACAGGCCTTGCAGACATGCGCTTTGAAAGAAACGCACTCCAATTCAGAAAATCATACGTAAAAGACGTTTACACTATTTTTGACAAGACGCAGCACAAACTTGTTGGCGGAGCAACTCCACAACAGGCCCAGAGCTATGCAACTTCAGAACTTGATGCACTTGCAAAAAAATACACAAAAACCGTGTACAATGCAGGCGTCAAAATTGCAACAGAGGCAATCGGCAAAATTGAAGTCCTTTTCAAACAGAACGCACGCAAGCAGGGCGTCATAGACGGCCTGCGCGATGAAAACAGAAAGTACGAAAAGGAAATCAGCGGCTTGAACAAAGACATCCGCAAAAAGGACAGGCAAATAAGAGATTTGGGCGACCAAGTCAATGACATGCAAAAGGACATTGACAACCGAGACCAGATAAAAGACACATTACACAACATATTCAGCAACTACACACCATAAAATGGCAAACTTTGACGAATCAGCAGCGGATCTTGAACGAAAACTGGACTACCACGTAGGCCTTGGTTCAAGAGTTTCACAGCGAGTTGACAGCGCCATCATGGCAGACGACCCGCAAGAAGCAGCACGCTACGGCTTACAGGCAGTAAGATTGCTCAGAATTGGCGGCAGAGCTGCAACAAGCGCAAAAGCAGACGCTGCAAACATGAAAACCATCTACAAGAAAGAAGTAGATGACCACAACAACACAAAAACAAACCTCACTTTGGCAACCATTACAGCAGGCCTTTTTACCATTGCAACAGCACTTTTTGGAATTGGTCATTATGTGACAGTTGGCTCAGACAAAAAAGAGCCAGCACCAATTGTCCGATCAGTTGAAGAAACTGTCAAGCCGGCAACAAAAGAATTGTACACTGTAGAAAGATACTCTGACAGAGTTGACTTTGTTATCAGCAAAGAATCACTTGGCAGAAGCTTTGACGCACGCTTTTCATTCTCACCAGACCTTGAAGATTCAGTAAAAGACTACTTGGGCAAGGCAGAAGTATATGCCGCAAAGAAAGGCAAGATAGGAACTCGCACATATTTCTACCCTTCAGAACTCGAAGCAGAAATGAAAGAATTATATTCAAAAGACGCTAAATCTACTTATGGTGCTGAGAATAAACTTATTAAAAAGGACATTGAACTCGCAACAAAGAAGTTTGAGGGGGAGTAAGATGGCACTGAAAGATATCATAACAAGCCCATGGACTTGGGCAGTAACACTTGGAGCAGCATCATTGCTCGGCGTAGGAATAATCACGGCAAACAGAAACAACAATAAAGCTCCGCTTGAACAGCGCGTTACTGAAACACAGGAATTCTTCGCAAAATTCGGCACGCCTGAAAAGAATTACTCAGATTCACATGAAACATACGGCCTCGGCCTTGCACTTTTCGCATCACTTGAAAAAGAAAACGGCAAAAAGATGACAGATGGCGACAAATTATATTTCCTTGAAACATTTGTTGACAAGGACAGAGAAGACGGAGTTTCACCAAAGGAATTATCAGATTACAGAAACGGCAAGAAAGTTGACGGCACTGAAAGAACATGGGCCAAAGATTTGAAGCCAGTTGAAACCAAGGAGAACGGATTCGCATACACATTCAAAGTTGATTACGACCCAACACAGCTGTCGCGCCTTAATAAGATAATTGAAAAGCACGCGGCAGTCAGGCGCGTCCCGAACGACGACATGTGGAGATATCACGCAATGAAATGGGCAGCTGAAAACTTCAGCAAAGACAATTATTTGAATACTGACGCAGTGAACAAGTATGAAGCACACGTCGCAAAGGTAGAGGGGGCATCAAAATGAATCTCTGGCAAAAAATAGCGTTATGGGGAACACTTGCAGCAGGTGCTGCGGGCGGCGCAGCATACATGAACGGCTGCGGCCACAAAGAAGTACCAAAGCCAGCACCTATTGAAATCAAAGAGCCAGAAAAGAAAGTTGATGATATTCACGTTCCAGAACCAGTTCTTCCGAAAGTTGAGCCAAAAGAAGAACCAAAGCCGGAAGTTCCGAAATGGGAAGCAAAACCAGTGGCATACGAATCATCCGTTAAATATGAAAATCCAGTGACTTACGCAATCGCTATGGAACAATGGCGTGTTGAAGCCACATACAGAAAGATTACAGGAGAAAACGTAAAGGAGACCGAGCTTGCACGAGTATACCGTTTTGCACAAGTTGCAGGCGAAGACGAAGTTGTCCAGCGCGCAGAACTCGGCACCAGCAAACTTGAGGAAAAAATAGAAGACCTCAGAAAGAAAGACGGCAAGCCTTACGCAGAATTAAACTTGGGCAGTTTGAGCATATCAGACAAAACTGAAGATAAAGCACGCATTTCAATCATGCCTGAAAATGAAGCACAGGAAAAACGCCTGAATGCCTTGAAAGAAACATACAAATCACAAAAACAGGCAGCCTACCTTTCAGCAATGATTCAGCTCAACAGTGCTGACCAAAAGATCAGCGACGAGCGACTCGCTTATGTTGAAGACAAGGCTGCCGAAAAATACGGAGGCAAAAAATGAGCCTTTTACGAAAAATTGCACTTGCAGCAACAATTGTAACCGCAGCAGGCTGTTCAAGCTACCCAGACTACGACGTCAAAAGACGAGCACAGCCTTTGGTAGCAGACAACTACACTGCAAAGCCAGTTGAAGCGCCTAAAGAAGCTCCAAAGGAAACGCCTAAAATTGTACCAAAACCAGCTTACACTGCAATACCTTTTGAGGTTGTATACCAGGCAGAAGACGCCCAGACAGCGGCCCTGATAAGAGGGTACTCACAACTGTCAGGCACGACCGAATTTGAAGCGGCAGTAGCAGCGGACAAAGACCAGAATGGAGTCGCGTCATTCACTGAAATCAGCGACCTGATTGTTGAATTCACCAAGGCGAACGGCGGAGAAATCAAACTCATGCCGGTCAAAGACGGCGTACAGTTCAAATATTCAAAAACAGTCCAGCTCCCAGAGAAAAGAGCATCAGAAATGAAAAAAGAATTTGACAGCGCAAAAGCGTATGACAAAGCAACAATGCTCAAGAACTGGGAAAAAGTCTACGGGCCAAAATAATTTTTTATTTATCAATTTTCAATTTATCATATAACTTCTTTGAAACACGCCCTTTCTTGAAATCGTTTTCGAGCTCATCAATAAACTCACGCTGAGAAGGCAGAGGAAGCCGCATACGCGCTTTAAACTCATCCTCCTCTATTTTACCGCTCTTGTACAGCTCAGAAACATCAGAAATATATTTGTCTTCAGCCATCCTGTTTCTTTTCAAATCAATAGCGTGCTTAACGTCCTTGTTTTTTAGAATGCTCTGCTCACTGTAAAACGCCTCCTGGGCGTCTGTTTTCGCCTGTTCTATCAAGTCGCCATAAGTTTTCGTGTCAAGCTGGATTTTTCCTAATACGGCATCATCAGGAGTTTTTAGTATTGATTCTATGCCGCCCATCATCTTTTTCCATTCAATTCCTCTTTCAGGAGCTATTTCATCTTCGCTTCCTGAAAAGACCTCAATTTCGTCCATAAAGCACGCACGGCATATGCGCCTGTATTCCCTTACGCGAGTTGCGATGTCGCGCACGCCCTGCATAGTGCGCTGCTTCTGGTACATGCTGTGCTCTTCCTGCACACGAATAAGCTCTTTCTGGGTGTCGACCTCATAAAGCCGGTCCAATGACAGGGCCAAATCTTTTTCAGCCTTTGAGAAGTCTTTATCCGCATATGACTGGCGGGCTTCAAGAATCTTGGCATAAGCATCAACCTTTTGAACGGCATAATCATTCTTTTTTTCAAATTCCTTAACCAAAACATCCAGCTCGCGGACCTTTTCCTCACTCTTCTTCTCGGGAGCAACATCCTCCTTTTTCCATTCCTCAGACAGTTTCAAGGCCTTGCTGTAACTGTCAAGCACTTTGCTGATTGTTTTTTGATGATCGGTCAGTTCAGGAAGCTGGATGCTTTCGTTAAACAGCTCGACAAGACTTTTCTTCCTAAGCAATTCATAGAAATTATTCGCTGATTCGCGAAGGGAGTCAGCCTCTGACTTGCTGGCATTTATGCCAGAAATGTAATTCTCTACCCTCGCGTCCCTCTGCCGAACAGGCTCTCTTGCTTGATACAAAGACGCGGCAAGTCCAACTAAGGTAGCCGAAAGAACCACTGCGGAAGCCCAATAGAATCCCCGCTTCCTCAATCTTCTTGCAGAAGGAATAGCAAAAGACAGAGCCGGGCGGACACGCACGCTCTTTCCATCAAGCCACCTTTTCAAGTCCTCATAAAAATCCCTGGTGGAATCATATCGGTTGTACGGGTGCTTTTCAACAGCCTTATGAATGATTGCCGCCAGATTCCTGTCAACTTTTCTGTTATGCTGGCGCACATTCATCATGTTGCCCGCAATAATAATCGCGGCAAGCTGTTCAATAGTTTCCCCGCCTTGGAAATTATGAACATATTTGCCCGTCAACATATTATACAACGTGGCGCCCAAACCAAAAACATCAGTTCTGGCATCGATGGGCGCGCCCTCGCCTATCTGCTCAGGCGCCATAAACGCAGGAGTGCCGCCGGTCTTCGTGTTCTCAGCCTTAATGAGCGCGGCAAGACCGTAATCAACCAGAACAGCGTCTTTCTGCTCGGCATCACGATACATTATGTTTCCCGGCTTGATATCACGATGCAGAACCCCGTTATTGTGAGCAATTTCAAGCTGCTCTCCAACATGAATTATTGTTTTAACAAAGTACTCAATATCCTGCGGGCGGGTCAGATATTCGACTGGCTTAGATTCAGGCGTTTCGGTTTTCTTCAATAAACTTGAAACTTTATTCCAAATACCGCTTGAGCTTGGCTCGCCAAACTGCCCTTTAATGCGATCTATGGCCGAGCCACCCTCGAGCAGCTCCATCGCCATAAACAGAGAATCGTTCCACTCAGAAAAATCGTAGACCTGAAGTATGTTTTTCCCCTGAAGTCCGGCGATCACTTTTGCCTCAGCCTTGAATTGCTCAAGCTCCTCAAGGGAAGCGTCATCTTTCTTCAGGAATTTTAACGCCACCAGCCGGTCCAGATAATCGTGCCTCGCGCGATAAATCACACCGCTCGCGCCTACTCCAATGTAATTATGAACGGATTCGGGGTCGGGATTTGCCTCAATTCTATAAGCGTGAACCATTTGATCCACTTTCAATTCCAGCAGACCGTTAGCTGGATCAGGAAAAATAGTTTGACCAGAAACATCATCAGGCGCAGGAACAATGGTCGCGTCTTGATTTTGCTGAGGCGCGCCTGGCTTGGACATGTCAAGCATCGTTTCGCCCCCCAAACTTTCCATCCATGTGGGAATGCTCACATCAGGCTTGGGAGTTTCTGCTTTCGGCGGCTGTTCAGAGCCTTGAATCTCATCCTGATCATCATTTGAACTTTCAGTCATATTTCCTCAAGAATACCATTCGTATAAAAGCGTTCTGTTTTATTCATTCTACAGTAGTCATAGTTCGGAAGCTTTATATAATGACCGTGTTTGAAAAATCGCATGGACAGAGATTTTGGGGGTAAAATTTACCAACTAATAAAGCCGGCATTCATAGCCGGATGTTTCGCCATATCAGGCTGCGCTAACTCTGTCAACAGAGCCGAATACGACGCGGCAAGAAAGAGCGACGCTGAAACAATCAGAATGCTCACGGACAGGCTCGCGGAATCTGATAACAGGTACGAAAAAGCATTTAACGGCCTCAAACAACTCCTTATCGACCGGACAACCATTGACGCGCTCATACCAAAAGTCGCGGAAGCGAAGGAAGACATTCTCAAACAGCTCCAAAAAGATTACAATGAATTAACTGAAAAATTAAAAACTGAGGGAGAAAAACTCGAAGGCACGCGCAGGACAACAGTTTCTGATTTGGAACAGCTAAAAAGATGGTTCGACCAAAACGCAAAACCCGCGATTGGAGACGCAAAAGATGAAACGGGCATTTACGCCGACAGAAAAAACATAGAAAACCACGAAACGCGCCTCGCAAACCAAAAAAAAGCTCTTCATCAATTGGAACAGAATCTCTCTTACCAGCGCGTTGTTGAAGAATGGAGCTATTCATTATATCTTGAATTCCGCGCCCGAGTGGAAAATGAGACAGGCACTCTTCAAAATAAACTGGACTCGCTCAACTCGGCAAAGCCGGAAGAGCGCGCCGCGGCGTTGGAAGCGTTCGAACGTGAAATTACCACTTTTGAAAAGAACATAGATCTGCTGTATCAAGATCACAAGGAAAAAAGAAAAAAGCTGCCGCCAAGGCCTGAGGAAAAAAAATGATTGAAATTCTGCGAAAAACAGCCAACAAATGGCTTTTCCTTGGACTGCTCTCCGCCGGAGGCTGCACGAGTGCTGTCAAGCCAGAGGAATTTAACGCGTACAAGACGCAGTCTGAAACGGCATTAAGAACTCTCAAAGAAGAGTTTTCGGCAGAGCAAAAAAAGGCGCTATTGAACGCAAACGCGCGATATGATGAGCTCATCAAAGGAATAGAGGAGCTCAACGCGCGACTGTCAGTATCTTCCATTGATAGTTACGCCATAGGGCTTGAAGAACAAACGACCCAGAACGCGCGGAGATACGCCCAATTAGCGCACGCCATAGCAAACCTGCAGAAAAAGGAATGGGATCTTGGAGACACCGCAAACCGCGAAATAACAAAACTGCGCGCAGACACAAAAACAAGCGATGACTCCCTCGCCAAGGACATCGTGGAATTAAGAAAACTTCTCGATAACACCAAGAAAGCATATGAAATTTTTAAGAATAACGAATACCCAGCGTTCAAGGACCAAAACCTGCAGGAATCAGCAGCCGGCCAAAAAAGAGCGGAGGCTTTCGAGAATAGCCTGAGGAACCTTGCGCAAATCATTGAACGGCTGGAAGGAAATAAGGACGCTTCAAAAGCAGTGGAAG
>JBGPJV010000016.1:0-10607 GCA_041485605.1 Candidatus Nanoarchaeia archaeon
AAGAATTCATCAAGGTTTTTTCTTACGTCCTCGACTGCAGTGGTTGGATGATTCTTGAAGTAGGTCATGAGAGATGTAAATCTGGTTTCTGACTTGTCGTAGTGCTTGTTCATCGAATACGATAGCGCCAGTACGGCGAGTTCGCTGGGGCTGAGCTCTGGAAGCGGGACAGGAATGCCTGTTGCTGCTTTCTGCTGGAGTTCATTTTGAATCTTGTATTCATTGCTGAGGTAATTCCAGCGCTGTTCGATAAGTCCTTGTGCTTTTGCGTATTCTTTGTTTGTAAAGTAATCGATTGCTTGTTTGACAACGTTTTCTGTTTGTTGTTCCGCTTGCTGTTCGGGTACGTGTTCTGACTGGACAGCGCCGCAGCCGAACAATCCAACTGCTCCTGCTGCTAGAACGAGTTCACATAGCGTGTGCTTCACTGTTGTAAACATCTAAAAAAGTAATGTAAAACAAGTTTAAAAAGGCTGTGACTTATTTGCGAGCATCAATTATTCTGATGTAGACCTTGCCAATTTCGTCTGCACGGTAGATGATGTTCTTGACGTATTTTTTCTCCCAGTTCTTGGCATACCAGGTGCCTGGTGCTACACGTGTGGTGCCGATGTCAAGTTCTGTGGGCGTCCATTTCATGAGCGCCCTGCCGTTTCTTTTTGGCCCAAACGCGATTGCGAGCTGGTGCTTTGAATCTTCTGCGTTTGATTCTGCGATGAAGTCAAAGTACTGGTTTTTCGGGTCGTCATATGTTTGCACGTCAAGGCTGCTCATGACGATTCGTTCAGGTCTGACTGTATCTCCTACTTTCAGCAAGTAGTTCTTGTCTGGCAGTCGCTGTTCGTCTTTCAGCTCTCTTATAACTTCACCAACGCTGGGAGTGTGATTGTAGCTGTTTCTCGGCATCACAACGCTGATTTTTCTTTCATTCAGTTTTTCAAGCCTGCTGGTAAGATTTTCTATGTCGCCATTAGTCATTGCGAGCTCTAAGTCTATTTTCTCGTATTGTGCTCTGAAATCCATGAAGCTGGTGTATTTCTCATGGATTGCCCTTTTCAGTTCAGGGCCGATGACAGTTTTGTGGTCTTTGAGAATGGCTTCCATCTCTCTGTTGTCAGGTATTTTGAGGGTGTACGTGTGGTATTTGCGCCCGCGTTCGCTCATGAGGGCAGTCATTTCTTTTCTGATTTCATCTGTAACTATCGTGAATCCGGTTTCCCAGCGGCGGGTCTCATCGAACTCTTTCACCCGCTGTGCTTCTGCCGCGTACCAGCTGAATGGCAGGTGTGCTATCGAAACACCTGTTGGTCCCGGCAGTTCTGCTTTTTTGAACTCGACATGGTCGCTGTTTCCCCAGCGCCAGTTGTGGGAAATATTGTTGTACACATTATTTTCGGCGTGGAACTTCTTGACGAATGCAACGGTTTCTTTCATTTTTTCGGCGTCAAGTGTTTTCAGCTCGTGCGGAAGCATTTGCATCAAATTTTGCACTGCCTTCTTCTGTTGTTCACTGAAATACTTCTTGCCTTCGTAGCTCTTGGTGCTGAATCTCGCGTCTGATTTTCTGCTTGCTGTTCTGCCGTCTTCAGCCCTGACGTTTGCTATTTTGACATCAAGTTCTGTTTCAAGTTGTCTTAAGTAGCCGATGTCTTTGGCAATGCTGCCGTCGTCTGGAGTGAAGTCTGCAGTTATTGCAACTGCTCGTTCCAGCAGGTTTCCTTTCTTGTCCGGCTGGATGTATTTGGTCGGCAGAAGTCCTGCGTCGTGTGTTTCTTTGACATCTTCAATGAGTTTCTTGACTGATCTGGCACTGATGCCTGCTGCTTGTATTTTCCGCTTCATTGACCTCGGCATTCTGTCAAAGTCAAGTGCGCCGTAGACAAGTTTGTCAAGTTTTTCAGCGTCTATTTTTGTTTCTCTGATGGTTGAGTATGCTCTTCCTAGTACATCGTCGCCTTTTTGTTTTGCAAGTTCGACTTTTTTGCCTTCCACGTAGAGTGTTCTTGCAGCATTTTGTGCGTTTTGCATGAACACATAGTTTAGGAAGACGTCTCTGGTGCTTACTGTATTATCAGTTCTCTGCACTCTTTCTTCAAGTTCAAAGAAGTCTCTGAGCGATTTCCAGGTGTCTTTCTTCCAGGGCATGTCTGGCTCTTTGATGTCTTTTGCTTTTGCCGCTGCGAAGCGTTTTCTTTCAACATCTACTTTTTCTTTCAAAGTAACTAGCGTTTTGTTGAACTCGTCTGGTGTGCAGTATGAATTGATTGTTTCCCTATTATTGTATTCTCTGCGTTCTTTCAGGTGCGGCACAGAATACTTTACTGCTCGTGATTGTGCTTTGGTAACTGCATCTCTTTGCAGTAATTCGCCAAGTTTAACATCTTCCCAGCGTGCTTTGCTGAATGCTTTGACTGGCTCTACGACTTTTTCAAGGTTTATGCTGTCGTATTCTTTGATGACTGGGTGGCTTGCAGGCAGCTGTGAAAGATAAAGTATATCTTCCTTGATGCCACCAATCTCTCCAGCCGCTTTTAATGGCCTTTCTTGCCATTGGTAGAGTATGAACGCGGCCCATTGGTCTGATTTCACAAGGTCTGGTCTTTGTGAAAGTAATGCTACAGTGTATCTCACATTCGGGTCGTAGATTTTTTCCTTGTTCGCCAGCGCCCAGCCAATCATGTTTCTTGTTTTTCCTTTATCAGTTTCGTATTTTATTGCCGAGAAGTCTCCTTCGCTGGCTTTTTTCTGGACGTCGTCAGCTACTTCAGCTAGAATTCTGTCGTCGAGGTCAAATCCTTTTGGCTCAAGTTTTTTTACTATTTTTGGCGCTAGGTCGCCGAGTGAAAGGGTGAGTTTTGCAAGTTTGTCGTATCCTTTTTCGCGTTGTTTGTTGTCTGCCTCGTACATCTTGAAGTTCTTTTGTCCGGCCGCTTCCGCGATGTAAGTCATGTGGTCAAAGCATTCTTCGCCAACAAGGTCTCCTACTTCTCCGAAGTTCAGTTTTCTTCCGTTAACAAGTACAGAAACTCTGGTGCCGTATCTGATAGACGTGCCGCAAATCAGGCAGTTTCCCAGCTTGCAGTGTTTTTCTGCTGGCGCTGGTCTTTCTTCAAAGCCTATTTCGAATGTCCGTGCTTTGCCTATGTCTGCTTTAGCTATTAGTCCGCTCCAGCGGTGCAGCATGTCAGGAACTGCGCTTGCTGGGTGTTTGTCTCCCCATTCAGCTACTTTCTTCATGCTCTTGCCGAGCTGGGTTTTCATGTCCCAATAGCGTTGTACTTCCTTTACCAAAGATGATTGTTTGCTGCTCATAATGCTCTAAAACCCGCCCTTCCCTATATGCGTTTTCTCCGTCTTATTTGACTCAATTTATTTTGAGTAATATGCCTTTAGCAACCTTTATAAATCAAATTCGCCGTTTACGCCCCATGCACGACGAATCGCCTGACGAGCACAAAAGGAAGCATTCCAAGGAAGTGCAGGACTTGTGGGAAGAGATAGAAAAGCGCGAAAAAGCTGCCCATAAGGAGCACCACGACCAGGAGCACAAAGATTATGATGAGGAAGTGCTGAAGGAAGAGAGCGAAGAAGAAAAGGAAGAAGAGTAGTTTTCTGGCTACTAGAACAAGAAATTTTATATGTGCGTAGCGATTGCTGATACTGGGATGGAAGCATATCATTATACGACGCTTGGAAATGGCAGGCAGTTGCTGAATAATTTCTATATTCCATCGCAAAAAGTTGTCATTAGGCGTGCCGCACCAAGCGTGTTCCAATTGTTGGAAGATCCGGCGACGCTTGCAGAAGCCAAGAAAATCGTTGATGAACGCCAATATGGCAGGCTAGTAACCCTTGACACAGAACTCGCTGAAAAATTGGTTTCTTCAGGCAGGGCTATGAATCAAGCCGAATCGCAGTTGCAAGAGTCGAAAGATAATTTTGAAAAAAACTCAAAAACGTTGGTGGAATTGGCATTGGCGGCCGGGAAAAAATCTGGTTAGGAATAATTTCTGAAAAGCATACATTTTTATCATATCTTCTGTACACTATAGGTGTGAAAAAGAGGTATTTGCTGTTATTATTGCTGGTAGCATGCATGCCTGTGCAGGAAACAATTCAAAAACCTGCGCCGGCAGTTCCTGTTATAGAGCCAACGCCGGTTAGTCGCGCTTTATTAAATGGAAATATTGATTCTTATGTGATTAACAAGGCAATTGCCACTTATTTTCAAGCAGGCACCGGCGCCATTTACGACACGTTTGGAATTATTCCTGTTGAGCGTTATGATGCGCGATACCAGTCAAAAGACATTACTGTTTTGGCGCAGGTGTTCAAGTTCTCAACGCGCCAAGAGCTGGATGTGGTTTTGAATTCAGAATTGTATCAGATTGTTACTCGCGGCGCGACTCGTTATCGTGGGCAGACTATTGCGCTTTACTTGACAGTTGGCGATCATCGTTCGGCTATCTGGTCGAGTGGAAATGTGCTGGTATACATAGAAACATTTATTCCTGATTTTGCCGAGCGTACAATTGTTGATGCTTATTTGGACAAGTACCCTTCAGATTTAAATTCGGGCTGCTTTGATTCTGACGGTGATGAGCGTTTCCTCAAAGGAACCACATCAAAAGTGAAGATTGGAAAGGAAGTTATGGCATGGACTGATGTTTGTTTGAGGGACTTTGTTTTGTATAAAAATAAGCAATACATTCCAAACAACGCGATGAATGGGGAAGATGGCTTGCTTGAAGGGAAGTGCAGCCAAGACCAGATCTCTCCTGGTTACGTCATAGAATACATTTGTTCAAAAGGATGCATTGACGGCGCGTGCAAGATTTAGAACATGCATTCTAAGCAGATATGCCCGCCTGCGTATTCTGATTTTGCAGAAACAATTTCTTCAGGGGCTTTGCCGATGTAGAGAACTTGTTCTTTCTTGCTGCCGTATCTGTAGACAGTGATGCCTTTGCATTTCAGCTTATACGCTTGTAAATACGCCTTCTTTATTTCCTGCGGTGTTGCAGTTGCAGGCAGGTTAATTGTCTTGCTCACTGCGTTGTCGCAGTATTTCTGGAATGCTGCCTGCATTTTGACGTGTATTTCAGGTTTTATTTCGAGTGCTGTCTTGAACAATCGTTGAACGTCTTTGGGAACTTCTTTCAGGCCAGTTACTTTGCCTGTTTTGGCTATTTTTATCATTAATGATTTTGAGTAAAATCCTCTTTTGCGAGCAATTATTTCAAATGACGGGTTTACTTCAAGCAAATGCGTGCCTTCAAGCACGTCTCGTACAAAAGTAACGGCAAATAATGGCTCGATGCCGGATGTTGCTCCTGCAATGATTGAAATTGTTCCAGTTGGAGCAATTGTCGTAACTGTTGCATTGCGTGTTGCCTTAAATTTGCCTTTCCAGGTGCTTTGTTCAAAGTTTGCAAAGCTTCCTCGTTCTTCGCCGAGTTTGTTGCTTGCTTTTCTTGCTTCATCATTTAGGAATTTCATTAATTTATCTCCAAATTGTATTGCTTTGTCAGAATCATAGGGTATTCCTAGGTTTATCAGTAGTTCTGCAAAGCCCATTATGCCTAAACCAATTCTTCTGTTTGCTTTCGTAACCATTTCTATCTGCGGCAATGGATATTTGTTGACGTCAATTACGTTATCAAGGAAGTGAACGGAAGTGTGGATTGTCTGTTTGAATTTGTCCCAGTCCATTTTGCCGTTTTTGAGCATGTTAGTCACGCTGATGCTTCCTAAGTTGCAGCTTTCGTACGGGTGCAGTGGTTGTTCGCCGCAGGGATTGGTGCTTTCTATGAGCCCAGTTCCTGCTGTCGGGTTTTTCCTGTTTATCTCGTCGATAAATATGAGCCCGGGGTCTCCTGTCCGCCAGGCGTTTGCAACGATTAAGTCAAATATTTCTGCTGCGTTCACGCGCTTGATTTTTTGTTTAGTGTGAGGGTTAACAAGATCATATTCTGCTCCTTTGTTTACTGCTTCCATGAAAGAATCTGTTGCGGCAACGGAAATGTTGAAATTCTGCAGCATGTCCTCTCTGCTTTTTGCGGTTATGAAATCGATAATGTCAGGATGGTCGCACCTGAGTATGCCCATGTTCGCGCCTCTTCTCTTGCCGCCCTGTTTTAGTATTTCAGTTGTCGTGTCGAAGACGCGCATAAAGCTGACTGGCCCTGAAGCTACTCCTTTTGTGCTTTTGACAATATCGCCTCGAGGCCGTAAATGTGAGAATGAAAAGCCAGTTCCTCCGCCGCTTTGATGTATGAGCGCGGTGTACTTGACCGCGTCAAATATCTCGACGAGGGAATCTTCAACGGGAAGCACAAAGCACGCCGATAATTGTCCTAATTGTGCTCCGGCGTTCATTAATGTGGGAGTGTTAGGCATGAAATCAAGGTTTGCAAGCATGTTATAGAATTCATCTTCGGTTTTCTTTAGCGCGCCTTTCTTGTAAAGCGCGTCCGCTGCGGCAATTGCTTTCGCAACTCTTCTGAACAATCGCGCGGGTGTTTCGGTGATGTTTCCTTTTTCATCGCGCAATAAGTATCTGGACGCAAGAACTTTTATGGCGTTGGTTGTTAACTTTAGTTCATCGCGTACTCCAAGGAATGTTTTGAATTCTCTTATCTCTTTGTGCTGCGCCCGATACAGAATGAATGATTTTGCAACATCTGTTAATTTGTTTTTCAGAAGTACTTCTTCAACAAGGTCTTGGATGTCTTCAACGGCAGGGATGACTTTGGGAGTGAAATGTTTCTCTAGTTCTTTGGCGACCTGTGCAGCCAATTTTTTTGACAGGCCGCGGTCTTTCTTTTTTACAGAAGCAATGGCCTTTCCAATCGCGATTTCTATCTTTTGCGGCTGGAATTGCTCTATGCTGCCGTCCCTTTTCCTGACTCTTTGTGTGCGCGCCATCCCTTAATCCCCCTTTTTCTTAATTATTTTCACTATGCGCTGACTATTTAAATTTTTTGACGAAAAGGAATTAATTTCCATATATAAAATAATTGGTAATTTACTCCAATAAAGTAGCTAACCAGTTCCGAAAAGATTAAAACCCTGCCAAGAAAATGGCATTGTATGAAAGTCCTCATCGGCATCGTGACATATGGCAAGCAAAGATATTGCCTTGATGAATTCACATCATGCCTCAGCAGGCAAACATCCAAAGCGGATGTCTTGTTTGTTGTTAACAATGGCGAATCCGCGTATGCCACATTAATCAAAAGCAAGGGCTTTAACGCTGTCGAAGACCCAAAACCGGCCAAGACAAGAATTGAAAAAATTGTTAATGGCAGGAATTATATAAGAGATTACGCGTTAAAGAACGATTATGACTTCTTGCTTTTCCTTGACAGTGATGTTCTTATTCATCCCAGGACTTTGGAAGCATTGCTGAAAACAACTCCGCGCGATGTTGTTGCAGGAATTTATTTGAACGTTTTCCAGATTGGCGACAAGCCGGTTATTGCTCCTGTTCTTTTCAAGGACATTGGCAATGGCGAGTGCCAGTTGTATACTTATGAGGGTGCTGCAAAGCAGCAGGTGCTGGAAATCGGTGCTGCCGGCCTTGGCTGCACGTTAATCTCGAAGAAAGTTTTGAAGGAAATTTCTTTCAGAACTTTTAACAATTCTGCAACTGGCGGCGAGGACATGGCATTTTTTGTAGACGCACGGGCAAAGGGCTTCAAGACAGTTGCCAACACGTTTGTCAAGTGCCTGCACAGGCCATTTCCTGCTGATGACCTGAGAGCAAAGCTCTTCGAATGGAAGAAGCACGTGGAAGATAATTTCACGTATACCATAGAAATGCCGAAGTAATCCGTAATATTTCCAATTCTCCCGTCCATAAATTTATTAAGCACGTCTTCTTCATGATATTTTATGGAAAAAGTCGTGATCCAGTCGAAGATTGAACGCTCAGTATGGGATTATTTGTTTTATTTCTTTCTCTCAATTCTGACCGTGTGGCTTGTGTTGAAAGTCATTGGTGTGATTCAGACACCCGTCTGGCTTGAGTACGGAGTGTCGATTGGTTCATCAATCGGTGTAGTTGCTACACTATTTCAAGGCATTAATAAGAAGTTTGACAAAGTCGATGGCAAATTTGAAAGAGTGCTAAGTGAAATGAGAAATTTGCATGCCAATAGCGCGCGTATGGAAAGTAAGCTTGCTCATATCGATAGGGATTTAGAAAGTGTTAAAGATACTTTATTTTCTCAATAATTAACTTATCTGGCTCGCATGCTCTGTTTTTGAAATCCTGATTACTCTGTCTGCGAAGCTCTCAATCTTTTGTTCGTGGCTGACGATCAGTATTTGCTGCAAATGCAGCTGCTCAAGAACATCTCTCATTCTGTCTAATTGTTCTGATGAGAACCCGTCTGTCGGTTCGTCTAGTATAAGCAAATCTTTTGTCTTGACAGAGCTGATAAGCGAATTTATCGTCTTGTTCAAAGCCAATCGATAAGCCAGTGCGCACGCTGTTCTTTCTCCGCCTGACAAATGTTCTACTTCAGTGTCGTATCCATTCTGTTGTATGACTGGCGTGAATGTTTCATCCAGCCGTGCAGTCATGATGTCTTCTACCAGCATGCCAAACCACTGCTGGAAGAGCGCGTCAAACTCGTGGTGGATTTTTGCCATGACATGTTTTTCTATAACATTAATCAGCGGCACAAAATAGTCTGTCAGCCACTGGTTCACATTCTGCGTTTTTTCTAACTGTGCTCTTGTTTTTTGTTTTCTTTCAAGTTCCTGTTCAAGCAAGGTGAGAGTCTTTGTCAAGTGCTGTTCTTTTTGCATTAAAGTGGAATGTTGTATGCTCAGTGTTCTTTCCTTTGCTGCAAAAGTCTCTGTTTCTTCTCTTAATTTGTCATAAACAGTATTGATGTATTTCAAAGGCTCAAATTGCTGTTCCAGCTGCGCTATTTTTTGAGTTGTTGTCTGGATATCTGTTGAGAATGCAGTATTCTGCGTTTCCAGCGTTATTCTCCTTTTCACCAGTTCTTCTGCGTGAAGTGCTTTTATCTTGACTACAGCAGCTTCTTTCTCCTGCTGTCGTAATTGTTCGATTTCTTTCTTTAACTGAACAAGCTCCTGCTCTGATTTTCTGACAATTATGGTGTGCTGTTCAAGATGGGCATCCAGTTCCTGTGTTTTTTTCTGTTCTGTGTCCATTATGCGCAGCTTGTGGTCAGAAGAGACATTCTGCAGGCAGACTGGGCAGTTTGCCAGTACTGAAATCTTTTGAGTAGTGTCAGTTGATTGTTTTTTCATCGTGCTTAATTCTGCAATCTTTATTGTCGCTTGGCGGATGTTTTTTTCTTTATCGATAATGAATTGGTTTATCTCTGTAGTTTTTTTGGAAATTTCATTGGTATCGGTCTGCTTTGGCAGTTCTTTCTGTGCTGCTAGCAGCTGCTGGCTGACTGCTGCGAGGTCATTCTGCGCCTGTTTCTGCTGCTGCTGCTTTGAAATCAGCTGCATCTTCGCGACCTGTACTTCCCTGCCAAGCTGTTCTGCCTGTTTTCTCTGCTGTTCAATCAAAATGAGCTGTTTTTTTGCGTCTGCGAGTTTTGCCTGCGCAGTTTTTACTTGCGGCAGTATTGTTTTCACCTGTTCGCCTGCTTCATTTTTCTCTTTCTGTGTTTCTTCTGCAAGTTTTTTCTTTTCTTCAACGTCCGCAAGCAGCGATGCGAATGCCCGCTGTTGTTCTCGCAGTACTTTTGCGTAGCTTGAGGCGTTCTGCGTGATTCTTTCATATTTGTCCACGCCAAACACTTTGCGAAGGATGGCAACTCTGTCTTCTTTATCTTCAAGCAGAATGCGTTTCATTTCTTCCTGCGGCGTGTAAACAGTGTATCTGAAGACAAAATTTTTGCTTTTTGTCAATAATTCCTGCGGGTATCCCAGCAAATCTAGAATGTGGCTTTTCAGCTCAATTGCTGTCGCATCTTTCTTTAAGCCGTTAATCAATAAATAGCCGGCGTCCTGTTCAACTGACTTCTTTGTTCGCACAAGATTTCTCTTAATTGCGTAAGTATTCTCTCCTAGTTTGAATGTGAGCTCAACGCTCCCTTCATTTGCGCCATTTCGCAGCAAAGCGTTGCCTGACAGTTCTCCGCGCAGGAGGCCAAACAGTGCAAATTCAATTGCCAGAAGTATTGTGCTTTTGCCGCTTCCAATGTCTCCGGAAAGCATCACAATGCCTGTGGGGAAATCTAGCTTGGCATTGGTATAACTGCGTATATTCCTCAGAGTTAGCGAAACAAGCTGCATACACACCCTTTACGTCAGAATTAATTTTTATGATTAATAAGCATTTAGCTACGGAAGTAGTCAGACGCGTACTTCTTCGCCAATAAGAGCTTTGACTGCGTTATACTGGTCGAGAAGTGCGTGCATGTCTTCGTGCTGGCGCGCTACTTGTTTCAATAATTCCGGCAGGCGTGTCTTGAACACTTGGTCCAGCCCGTAGAATTGTTCAGTCAGGTTTCCGCGTATTTTGAACACGCTGTCGCAGATTGACAGCACAATTCGTGCGGTAATGTCAAAATGCTTGAGCGTATTGAGTGTGCTGCTCGCATTTCGTG
>JBGPJV010000017.1:0-10494 GCA_041485605.1 Candidatus Nanoarchaeia archaeon
ACCAGCACAAGGAATGCATTGGTTTCGGAGATGTTGTTGCGCCGCTTGATGGCAAAAGAGTTGTCATCAAGCGATTATTCGACATTGGCGACCTGTTAAGAAGAGAAAGAAAAAGCAGGAAAGTAAAATTTACTTAGAAACAACTGTTTCCAGCGACTCGCGCGGATCGTAAACGTTTCTTTCTACGAGCCGCAATAAGTGCTCGCGCTTTGGCAAAGCTGTTGGATCATCCGCGTGCACCTGATTAGTAACCAAGTGCTCGTACATTACTATAATCTTTCTTTTCAAAGAATCAACGGCTTTTTCTTCAGTCAAATCTCCGACTTTAAGCTCTAATGGAGCGTACGATGCCTGCGGATAGCCCTCGCCATCTTCCCCAAGCTGTATCTTAATATCTGCTCTTAATGTGTAACGGATATCATTAAAACTGCCTAACATTCCGCTCATAGTCATTTCTTTCATTGTCTCACCCACGGCTCGCTGAAGTACAGTCATATAAAAGGTTTTTGAACCGTATCTCGAAACGTTTTTAAATCACGTCCAGTGAGTTTGAACTATGGCAGACAGATACGACCCAAAGGTCGAGGAAGAGAAATGGATGCAGTTCTGGGAAAAAGAAGGCATCTTTACTTTTAATCCTGAACAGAAAGGAGACGTGTACAGCATAGACACCCCTCCGCCAACTGTTTCTGGCAAAATGCACATTGGCCATGCTTTCAGTTATACACAACAGGACATTGTTGCGCGCTACAAACGGTTACGCGGCTTCAATGTATTTTATCCATGGGGAACAGATGATAATGGACTGCCAACAGAACGACTTGTTGAGAAACTAAAAGGCGTCAAAGGAAGCAAAATGGAACGACAAGCGTTCATCAAGCTCTGCGAAGAAACACTTGCGGAATTGCTGCCCGGCTTTATCGCTGACTGGAAACGAATCGGCATGAGCTGTGATTTTAAGCTCAAATACAGCACTATCAACGAACACGCCAGAAAAATCTCCCAATGGAGCTTCCTGGATTTAAACAAGAAAAACAGAGTTTACAGAAAAAATGCACCTGCACTCTGGTGCCCGCTCTGTGAAACAGCAATTTCACAAGTTGAATGCCAAGATGCAGAAAAAGACAGCACGTTTAACGACATCGTGTTCAAAGTAGACGGCAAGGAACTGCTGATAGCAACCACACGACCAGAACTTATTCCTGCCTGTGTGGCAGTGTTTGCACATCCAAATGACGATAGGTACAAGAAATTATTCGGCAAAACGGCAACGACCCCATTGTTCAATGCTGCAGTACCCATCATGCCAGATGAAAGAGCAGATCCAACAAAAGGAACCGGCATTGTGATGTGCTGCACGTTCGGAGACCAGACAGACATAGCATGGTATTTGGCGTATAATTTGCCTCTTAAAGAGGCGATAAACAAGAACGGAACGATGACAGACGCTGCAGGCAAGTATCATGGCCTTAAGATTCACGAAGCACGCAAAGCAATCATCGCAGACATGAAAATAGAAGGATTTTTGCGCGCACAAAAACCAATCAAGCACGCAGTCAAAGTTCACGAACGCTGCGGAACTGAAATAGAAATCATCCAGAGCAAACAATGGTTCATCAAGTATCTTGATTTGAAAGACAAACTTCTCGAATGGGGCGCGGAATTAAACTGGCACCCAGACTTCATGAAACACCGATACAACAACTGGGTCAAGGGATTACAATGGGATTGGCTGATATCACGACAAAGATTCTTTGGCGTGCCTTTCCCGGTCTGGTATTGCAGGAAATGCGACGAGCCGGTGTTTGCCGATGAGAAAAAGCTTCCAATTGACCCATTGAAAGACGCGCCGCCCGCCAAGGCATGCGTAAAATGCGGGTCAAACGAATTTGTTGGCGAGAAAGACGTGCTCGACACGTGGGCAACCAGTAGTATGACACCACAGCTAGCGGTACAATTAGTGCCTGAAAAGTATCGCGCAAAATTGTATCCAATGAGTTTGCGCCCGCAAGCACACGAGATTATCAGTTTCTGGCTATTTAATACACTTGTCAAATCACAATTACACTATGGCAAGAACCCGTGGAAAGATGTCGCGCTTTCTGGGTATGTTACTGACCCACTTGGCGAAAAAATGTCGAAAAGCAAGGGCAATGTGGTTGATCCACAAACAGTTCTTTCGAAATACAGCGCAGACGCACTGCGCTACTGGGCAGGCGGCAGCAAATTAGGAGAAGATCTTGCATACCAGGAGAAAGAACTGGTAGCGGGAGATAAATTTGTTACAAAACTCTGGAATGCAGCAAAATTCGTCAACATGCACCTTGAAGGATATGATTACAAAGGCAAAGCAACAGAAGTCATTGACGTCTGGATATTAACACGGCTGGCGAAAACTATCCAAGAAGCAACTGCAGCATTTGACTCGTATGAATACTTCCGCGCGAAAGCAATCATAGAATCATTCTTCTGGAAAGACTTCTGCGACAACTACCTTGAACTCATCAAATCACGAATGTACGAGCCAAAAAGCCCAGAACAAAAGAAAAGCGCGCAGTGCGCATTATCCGTATGCCTTTCTGCACTTGTGCGTTTAATGTCGCCATATACACCATTCATTACTGAAGAAGTTTACAATCTATATCTGAAAAACCACGAAGGACACAAGAGCGTACACTTGGCAGAATGGCCAAAAGCTCCTGAAATCAATGAACAAGCCGAACTCAATGGAAATGCGGCAGTTGTAATACTTGCCGCGGTCAGAAAGAAAAAATCAGAAATGAAAGTTTCTATGAAAACACCCGTCAAGCGATTGATTATAGAGTCAAAGATTCCATTAACCGGCGTGCTTGACGATTTGAAGTCAACAACTGCAGCAGAAAAAATAGAAATGGGCAAAGGCACAGAAGAATTAACGCCGGACATCAAGATAACTGTAGAATTCTAGTCAAAATTTGCCGTAAATCCTTTTACTTTCTTTTCCATATCCATATAGCTCAACTTTGACATTTTGCCGCTGCGGATTTTTTCCCTTGTTTGAGCCAAAAACCGAGCCATCTTTTCATGCACTTGTTCTTCATCCTGCTTGAAACGCAATAATAAAGCGCCTGCCAAGGGGTGATCGTCAAGTGTCTGTACTTTATGCTGCTCTTTCAATTTGCTTCTAATCTCAGTAATCATCTCATGCGCCTGTTTTGCAGGGTCTGTAATAGAAAATTGTCTTACCAATGCCTTTTCTTTACCGTCACTGAACAAGACACGAACTTTCACCTGGTCCAATTGAGAATAATAGTCAACGATGTCAATCTTCTTAAAGTCAACGTCAACGGCTTTCATAGTAGAGCAATTCAGCGATTTCGTATATAAAGATTACTCTACACAAAAGATTATATACAATTTTGATTCAGAAAGCACTATGTTATGGGTCCAAAAATACAAGCCAGAGCTAGAGAACATACCGCACGAAACCAAGCAGTTATACGATTTTGCCACAAATTACTCCAAACAGAAGAAAAGAGCGCTGATGCTGTATGGCCCGACAGGGACAGGAAAGACAGCAGCAGTTCATGCGCTTGCAAAACGCATTGGCTTTGAGTTGATAGAAGTAAATGCTTCAGATTGCCGCAACGCAGACGAAATTAATTTAAAAATCGGCAACGCGCTCAAGCAGCAAAGCCTGTTCTCACAAGGAAAAATCGTTCTTGTCGACGAAGTTGACGGCATTGCTGGCAATGCAGACAGAGGGGGAGTATCTGCACTGGCGGACTTGATTGTGGAATCAAAGTTTCCAATAATTATGACAGCGAATGACCCTTGGGATTCAAAATTTAATTCATTAAGAACAAAAAGCACGATGATAGAATTTCCTGCAGTAAATATTACTGCCATGGTGCCGGCACTCAAACGAATTCTTGACAAAGAAAAAATAATTTCTGAAGATGTTATCCTGAAAACACTCGCGCGCAGAAGCGGCGGAGATTTGCGAGGAGCAATAACAGACATGCAAATGTTGGCCCAAGCAGGAGCACTCACTATTACTGGGCTCGAAACGCTGCATGACAGAGAACATTCAGAAAGCATCATGCAGGCATTGGTGAAAATACTGAAAACAACAGACCCACTGGTAGCAGTTACTGCACTCGACTTGGTCGATGAAGACATTGACGAGGCATTCCTGTGGATAGATGAAAATTTGCCAAAAGAATACAAAGAGCCGGCTGATTTGGCGCGCGCATATGAAGCGCTTTCGAAAGCAGATGTTTATCGAGGGCGCATCAGAAGATGGCAGTACTGGAGATATCTTGCATACGTTGATGTTTTGATAACAGCAGGTGTTGCTGTCGCCAAAGACAAGAAATCAACAGCATTTGTCGCGTACCAGAGAACAACGCGCTTGCTGAAGCACTGGATGGCAAACCAAAAGTATGCAAGACGCAAAAGAGTTGCTGAAAAATTAGCAGCAGTAACACACTGTTCAAAGAAAAAAGCATTACAAGAAAGCTTGCCTTACATTCACCGATTATACCAGCAAAAACATTCAAGCGTTGATGCCATTTCAGCAGAATTAAAATTGGATGAAGAAGAACTGGAGTGGCTGAACAAGTAATTATTTGTGTCCGTGACCGTCGCATCCAGGGTAAACACGAGCATTCCCCAGAAACCTTTTTAAAGCACTTGACATAGCTTTTTTCCATGGGAACATATGAAGAAGTCGTCAATCTGGCACTCAGAAGAAGCCTTTTCTATCCCTCTAGCGAGATTTACGCAAACGCACCAGCAGGATTCTATGATTATGGACCATATGGTGCCACAATCAGAAGAAAAATAGTGGAACTTTGGCGAAAGCAGCTTGTTCAGCGCGAAGAGTTTTTGGAAATTGACGGCGCAGTAATCATGCCGGAAGATGTTTTCAAATCATCAGGACATTTAGCAAATTTCAACGATCCAGTTACTCAATGCAAGAAATGCAACACCATACACCGCGCAGACAAATTACTAGAAGAAGTAACCAAGAAACCATTCAAAGAATCAGCACCAGTGGAAGAACTCACTGCGGCAATTAAAGAAAATAAAGTCAAATGTCCAAAATGCAAAAGCGACTTGATGGATGTCAAGCGCTTTAACATGATGGTCAAGGCAGACGTTGGAGTAAGCACCAAAGCAAGCTGCTACATGCGCCCAGAAACCTGCCAGACAATCTTTGCAGATTGGAGCAGAATGGTCAGAACAATGAGGGTAACCCTGCCAAAAGGCGTCTGCCAAGTAGGAAAATCATTCAGAAACGAAATTTCTCCAAGACAAACATTATTGCGGCAAGTAGAATTCTCACAAATGGAAACAGAAGTATTCTTTGACCCAGACCAGATAAACGAAATTGAAAGATGGGATGAAGTCAAAGCATACGCACTGCGCATACAAAAAGCAGACAGCGACAAAATAGAATTCATTCCAGTTGAAAAACTTGTCAAGGATAAATTAGTCAGCGGCAAGTTAATCGCGTACTATCTAGCACGAACACAACAGCTCTTTGAAAGATACGGCATACCTGTAGAAAAAATGCGCTTCAGGCAATTAGACGACAAAGAAAGAGCATTCTACGCAAAAGAAGGCTGGGACTTTGAAGTTGAAACATCGCTGGGCTGGGTTGAACTTGTCGCGAACAATTATCGCACTGACTATGACTTGAAGGGCCACATGGAAGGCAGTAAAACAGACCTGCAATTTGTTACGCCAGAAGGCAGAAAATTCATCCCACATATCTGGGAGATTTCAATCGGGCTTGACAGAACATTCTACGCTGCACTTGAACTTGCGTACAGGCAAAAAGATGACAGAGTATGGCTGTCCCTGCCTCCATTAATCGCACCATTAACAGCAGGAATATTCCCATTGCTCAAAAACAAGCCAGAACTCACTGCAAAAGCACAGGAAGTATTCAATGAACTCCGAGACTCATATGAAGTAATGTATGACGACTCCGGAAGCGTAGGAAAAAGATACGCGCGTCTTGACGAAGTAGGAGTTCCCTGGTGCATTACAATAGATTTTGACTCTCTAACAGGCAATGATGTGACGATTAGAGCGCGAGACACAGCAACGCAAAAAAGAGTAAAAATAAGCGAACTAAAAGACACACTCCACCAATTAATAACTGGAAAAATGCATATTTGAGGTATACCATGGAAATAAAAGATTTAGCAGCAGGACAAGGAAAAATTGACATTATAGTAGAAATAGCAAGCATGCAAGAACCGCGCGCCTTTGACAGATTAGGCAAGTCAGGCAAAGTGGCAAACGCCAAAGCAAAAGACGCCTCAGGAGAAATTACGCTAACACTCTGGAACGAGCAATGCGACCAGGTAAAAGCAGGAATGAAAGTGCACATCATAAACGGCTATGTATCCGAGTTTAAAGGCGAAAAGCAGCTCGGCACTGGAAAATTCGGCAAATTGGAAATAGTTCAGTAACCTTTTTAAAGCGTTATCTTTGTTTTGTTCTTAATCCGGGGGCGTAGTTTAGCCTGGGAGAACATACCGCTGAAGACGGTAGAATCGCCAGTTCAAATCTGGCCGCCCCCATTTTTTATTCTCCAATGGTTGCCGTCACGCCAACGATATTCATCGCAATAATGTTGAAAATAATCATCACGACCAGTGAAATGAAACAGTAAATGGTGACGCTCCTGATAAGATTCTGGCCAAGCAAATAATTTTCTTCCAAAGAATCAGCGCCGTTTTCAATACCATTAGCAAGAATCGTCAAAATATACACAATCTGGAACACGTAAACACCAACAACCAGCTGGAAATAATAGGTAGGAACACCATCACCAAAAAAGTTCGCCAGCGTTCCAATCTGCGAGCCGGCCTGCTCTGCACCCAAATTTGAAATGTTCTTTGACAAATTGCCCAAAATAAACGTAATCATAGATGTAATGCCAATCACAATGCCGGAAATGGCCGGCGTCAGGAAAGAAATCTGCGATTTCATATCAGAAATAATGTCTGCCATCAAATCCTTCAAACGCTCATTCACTTTGTGAATTTCCTTAATGTAACGCGCGACATTCAACAATGCCTGCGCAGCAATAAGAGGACCCTTTTTTACGCTTTCAATCAGCACTTTCATTGACGACTGGATAATCGCGCTCGGGAAAGCCACAATCGCGCCGTTTAAAGGATTGAAGATAGCCTCTTTAACACTCATGCCGAGTTTGCTGATGTTGTTCGCAACTAATTTGAAAAACCTGCCAGAAATGGTATCTGCCATCACGTCAGCTACCTTCTGGAACGCAATCTCAGCAGGCAGGCCATCACCCAAACGGTTGCCCAGCTGGAATAAAGCGGATGAAAATTCATCTTCCAGCTTTTTTGCCTCTTCACGAATCTTGATTACGTTATGGCTTCTCAGCCTGAAATATAACCCAAAGCCAAATGCCAGCGCCAACGGGAAAAACAACGAAAGCACGCTTGCTCCAAGACCATACGGGCCAACCTCCAGGCCTTCATACATCGTGCTCTGCTTGTAACCAAGGAAATCAAACCCGCCAATCTTGAAATCGAATCCCGGATTCAAAGTATGGATGATTAAAGGCGAGAGTCCAACCAAAAAAAGCGCAATGCCAATCACCAACCCAATAAACAATGGATGAACAGTAAACTCAATACCTGCAATCTTGAAAATAACGTTGCGGTATTTTTTCAAGGCAGGGTTAATTTCAGCAACATCAGTATCCCCATAACCAGTCGGTCTCTTCGACAGAATTTGCTTGCCCATAATGTACACGATGATGGGCAGCGCAATGTTGTACAAGGCAGCAATATGATACCAGCGTACACCTTCCATAAAGCTCACGACCATCGGCAGAATAACTAAGCCAAGAATCGGCAAGATAACACCAAGCATGTGGAGCATGGTAATCGGGCCTTTCAAATTCTGAGCATAGTGTAGCATCTTTTCATACGTTTCATCAAGAATAACATCCAGCGCCTTGTCCAACAAGCTCAAACGCCTGTCATTCGATGTCTCGTACAATGAGCTTTCCACCAAATGGGAAGCTTCAACAAATTCCATATTGTACTGGCGCCAGCCTGTCAGATACGTTTCAAAAGAATCCTTGATATTCTCAAACTTGCCGCTTTCAACATCCCAAATTACTTTGCGCAAATCCAAACTTAATGGAGGCGCGAGATGCTCTGATGCAAATTCAATAGCGTTCTCCAAATTGGACGTGTGGCGCATGTAAGTAACCACATAAAAAATGCATAACACCATCTGGTTGCTTGCTTTCATACGCCACTGGTTTGCCATAAAAAAAGGAACATTTTGTAGCAAGAAAATGCCTGAAAGGCCTATTAACATTGAGAATACTGCAAAGAAAGTACTGTTAAGCACCAGCAAAGAAAAGAAAACACCAATAATCAGAAAGGCAATCGGCAGAATAAAGCTGGTTGCCATAACGGCAGCAGGCGTTGTCTGCAAATGAGAAGCAGCAATCGCGTCCTGCATCTGCGCAGCTTTCTCCGGTTTCACTTTCATCTTCAATATTTTTGCACACGCATTGCATATCTTTTCAAAAGCAGTAGCATGTGGAGGAAGGATTTCCTTTCTAAACACCTGATATTCGCGACTGTACAACTGAGAACTAGGCATTGAAGCCTGAATTTCGAGCTGTTCAGATAATTTCTGTTTGTACTTTGCAACCAAATCCTGATCGCTCACTTTTTCACCGCGTTTCGCAGCCATTCATTCCACTGGAAAAAGATGCGTTCACTGTCAAGCTTTCCGACTTCATCCCGCACTTGCTCAGAAATACGATGGAATTCGTCATTCGCACGAATGTAGAACTCCGCCTCAAGTAAATCAAAATTCTTCAGCTTGTTGGCAGTTGAAACAAGCGTTTCCTTCATTTTCGCTCGCAAATTAATGTTGTCCCACACGGCATCCCAATTACCAGCCCATTCCTTCACACTGCCCGCAACGGCCTTGATGACATCACTATCACCCCTCAATAAATCATTTGTAGGAACTAAGGCATCAGTTTGTGGATCATACTTGAACAAGTCAACAAAACCATTCTCAGTAAGAGGGTCTTCTTCCCACATCTTCCTGACTTCAGTAATCTGAGTAATACGCCTCCAGCGGTGAATGCCATCAGGGCTTCTCACCGGATTAGCAACAACAATTAAATCAGTTGCCTTGAAACTAGTCCTTGGAACTCCCAAGTCATTAACGACACGGTCAAACACACCATATGGAGAATCACCGTGAATAGTGCCTGCAACCACGTTAGCCAATGCACCAACACGCATAGCTTCATACAAAGCTCTTGCTTCAACGCTTCTCACTTCACCAACAATCAAGCTGGAATCGCCAAGACGCAAAGTTGACCTGATACCTTCATCTGCACTGACTTCAGTTGTTCCTCTTGTCAACGCAGAAGCAACTTTCATACTTTGAATGTTATAATTCATCTTTCTCAAAGCGTCAACCGGCAGTTCAAGAGTATCTTCAATCGTGATAATTCTTGAACGGCGCATAATGTCAACCATAACGCTGCCCAGCAAAGAAGTTTTACCGCTGCTTCTGGTGCCTGCAATCAGAATTGTCCTGCTGCCGTCAATCAAAAAGCTCAATACTCCGGCAGCTAATGGCGTTAACATACGATTGTTCATAAACAACGGCAGAGTCCAAGGCTTGTCACGATGGCGCCTCAATGAATATGCAAGCCCTGTAGGATTCAAAGGAGCGGCAATTGCCGCAACTCTTGCGCGCGCATTCGGCAAGATAAGCTCGGTATCTAAAATCGGGTTAGCTTCATCCAATGGCCTGCCGGAAATCATTCTCAACTTAGAAGCCCAGCTTTCCCCTTCAGGCGCAGTAGGAATAATGTTTGTTGTGCAATCGCCGAACTCATCGTGCACGATAAACATCGGAATCCTGCCCATCGGAGAATTAATTGTAATGTCCTGCACCTTGTCATCCTGCAGCAAAACTTCAATCAAGCCAAAACCAACAGTGTAGCGGACAAGAATCTCTGCAAGCTCGTCCCTATCCTTGCCGCGCAAGTGCATCCCGCGATTGTTTGCGAGTTCTTCCAACAAATCAGTGCCAACAGAAGTAAAAACCTGCCGCATACGCTCAGGGTCAACAAACTCAGAACGCTTTGGCTTGTGCTCTGACATAATCTTTCTTGCCGCATCAAGCAAATCATACTTTTCCTCATTTAACTTGAATTCAGCCGGCACAATATGATACAAGTACTGCACACTTTCCGGCATTTGGAAAATCGTAACTTCCGTATTGCCAACCTGATAGCTTGCTAATTCTTCGCCTTCAGGCGGGAAAGAAGCCATCAGTTTTGTAAACATAAAATCCGGCTTTATGGTTGGTGTAAAGAGCCGCTTGTAGACGCTTCTGTCGCCCGGCTGGAAACCAGGCAGATACGGCTGGGCAAGCTTCATCATCCTTGTCTGCTCAAGCATGTTAATCGCT
>JBGPJV010000018.1:0-10330 GCA_041485605.1 Candidatus Nanoarchaeia archaeon
AACAGCAGCGCCCAGCTTTGGAGAAACATTATCTGCTTTTGCAACTGCAAGCCTGCCGCCGTCAACAATTTCGACAATTGCTGCCAGACGCGCATCAAGACCATTTGCCGTCAGCTGCGCGTCAAGGTCGTGGTAATTCGTTATGAGATTATTATCGAGAATAAGCTTTTTTAGAACGTCACGGCTTAAGTGCATGCATTTTTGCCGCTGAAGAACGTATTTAATTATTTCTGTTGTACGCCATATAATAAAATCCTTGGATGCTGCGCGTGATGGTTAACATACTTTGTAAAACTTCTTAAGCCAGACTGATTGATGAGCGCAAGTGAATTCTGTTTTGCGACAACGCGGAAAAGTTCTTCGCCGTCTTTCATAAAAGACGTGTAGCCTCCCCACGATTCGTCGAAGTCGGCAAGATCAAGCACGACAACAACACCTTTTGCCGGCTTCAGATCATCACACAGCACCGTGTAATCGCCGTGCTCGAACTTCAGCACTGAAAAAGTGAATCTTTTTCCTGTCAGCTTTTGCAGAACGGACTGCAGCTCTTTTATTGCAGGCGCTTTTGCCACGCCGTACGAATATTCTTCTGGAACAAAAAATCGCTTGAAATTCAAATGCTTGAAATGCTCAATACCTTTTGAGGACAGGAATGAAAGCAGCTGCAAATTACCGGAAAGCTTGAAGCTTCTTTTGGCCGCATTGAGCGTTTCTTCGTCATACACCGGATTTATTTCAGCCATGGAACCACCCCGCAAAAGAAATTCTTTTTTTATTGTGCGACATAACTTCCTGCACCTGATGCCAGGATTTGGCTGAAACCTTGAAGATGGTAAAGGTATTGTAGGTCGGCGGAATTGATTTAGCTATGTTGCTATCCTTGAACAACTGGAGCGCACCCCCGTCTTCCTTGGTGAAATCATCTCCCACCTGGAACACATACGCGATTTTTCTCCCTTCCAACCGGTCATCGTGCGGAAGAAGATAGTCAGTATCATCATAGATGAAGACTGACATGTCAATGAACTTCAGCTTTTCACCAGTTATTGCGGAGATGAATGAGATGAAGTCCTTTGATGAGAAGAATTTGTAAAAATCCTTGACTGCCGGCTGCTTTGCTGCCTTGCAATCATCAGTTTGCTGGAACTGGAACAAGTCCGAGTTCTGCTCAACGAATTTTTCATTCAAGACTTGTTCTACCACTCTGTTGATTTTGCTGGTAAAGAAATTACCTAGGATGAGATGCGGAAATGGCTTGTTTGCAGCAAATTGCTTTTTCAACCCGGCCGCATTCTTCAGATAGACGGGATTTACCCAGTTCATGCATAGACTGTTTGGCATAATCTTTATAAACATTTCAATGGAGCTTCGATATGGGAGCCCGTGATCTATCGGAAATTGCGATTTCCGGAAGATCACGTTTCGCTTCACGAGCCCGTGATCTAGTGGTTAGGATTCCTCCTTCACAGGGAGGATGCCCCAGTTCGAATCTGGGCGGGCTCACTCGGGGCTGTAGTCTAGTGGTAGGATACAAGGTTCGGGACCTTGTGACCCGTGTTCGAATCACGGCAGTCCCATAAACTTTAAGAAAGTTTAATCAAAGCGCTCCTCGTAGCGGCTCGAGAAGCATTTTATCCTCTGACTCCCTTTGGTCGCAGGTAAAAAACTCTTCTCTCGCCTCACGATGTCGCGCAAATGTCGACAAAAATATGTCACAGACTATAAAAAGGACTTTTGCCCATGTTAATTCTCATGTCGTGGAAGACAACAGCCACTTTACTGCTGGGAATAGCAGCGCAGGGATGCAGCTTAATACCCGATACTTCTCGCAGAGAGTTTGAAAGGCAGGCAGAGCATTACATGGAGCGTGCTGCAGACAGAATGGCGCGGCACGAAGATTTGCGGCAACTGGCGTACGAGCATGAAGCGTTCATTCTGCAGAAAGATTATGAAAACGCGGCAAAACGCGTGTACAAGCAGGCCGGCCACGCTGCGTTGAAAGCAGCATGGTATACATTTACTGACGACACAGCCCTGGAAGGAATTATCGAGCCATCGTTCACTGATTTGGAAGGCAATCGACTTGCTGAAACTAATGAGCCATTGCCACCAGCTGAAAAACTAAAGCACGCATCATACAAACTTGGCTTCACGCCAGTTATACGGCTTGGCGACACTGCCGGCGGCGGCATAAAGACAAAAGACGGCCATGCCCTCCTGCTTCGTGGCAAAGATTACTGGGAACTCAAAGGCGCTTTCGATGTTGAAGGAGTGCGTATGGGAGGCGAGTACCGTGACAATGAATTCATCAAAGACAGCCACCGCTTTTACATACAAAAAGACTGCTTCTCATTTTCCTATGAGCAGGGCTATGATGGCAAAGTATTCTGGATAGAGTTCTTTAAGTAGGAAAAGTATATATACTCACTTTCGGACATATTCTAAAAAAGAGGACGCATGCAGACAAAGAAAATTGCTCTTATCGGCGTTATAGCCATACTCGTCGTAACCGCGGCCATTGTATTTACGCACGCAAAGATTTCTGGAAACGCAATTCTTGGACAAACAGAGAAAAAAATCCTGCCAGGAGTTCCAACACCTGAAAAAATACGCCCTCCAAAACCAATTTACCCTCCCTATGAACCGGGCATTCTACCTATACCAAAGCCGAACTGCAAGGAAGGAGGAAGACGATGCGTTGGAGAGAATTTACAGGGATGCATAGGCAGCGAATGGATAGTCATGGCAACCTGCAGGCCGGGAACAACCTGCACCCTAAGCGGATGCAAAGCAATCCAGCCAGGCTGCACAGATGGAGCAAAACGCTGTGTTGGAAACAACCTGCAAGGATGCATCAACAGCGAATGGATAGTAATGGCAACATGCCCAACAGGCAACAGGTGCACACTTGACGGATGCAAATTAGTGCAGCCAACCTGCCAGAGCGGGCGAACACAATGCATAAACAACAACTACCAAGCATGCATCAATGGACAATGGATAGTAACGGCAACCTGCGGCTATGACCAATATTGCTACAGAGGATCAGGATGCATAACAATACCTCCTGCGCCACCAAACATCATCCTTGTTCAAAACGCGCTTCCCTGCCCCGCACGGCCAACTCCACAAACCATACAACTACCAGAAGCCGTCACCAAGCAGAACGACTGCGACCTCAAAGGCAAAACAATAGACATCGAATTTTACTTGAAATCACTTGAAAACACCGTGGAATCATGCTCACAGATACAAGCACAACAGGCAAATCTTGTACAGTCGGACAAACAGTACATCTTCTATCAAATATCCCTGCTCTATCCTGGATACCCCTACTTCCCATCTTACCAGCCAAATGTCTGCACGTTGATTCCAGAAACAACCCAAATGCCGCCGACACCAACCTTTACACCAACACAAGGACCAACCTACTTTACCGACTGGCTCAAACAAATCACTCAAACTACCCAGGATTACTGCACCACAGTACAACAGATTATGACGCCGTTATTAAACGGATGCAACAACATAAACGCGAACCTCGCGTCCTGCGGCACTGACTTCAACGCGCAAAACGCGTACATCAACTACCTTGACACCCAGCAGCAGGCGTCGAACAGCAAGATAATCTATGCAACCACGCTCAATTCAGCATTCTCGCTCAATGTTAAACAATTCAGAGATGCTATGACACAGGGCATTACGTGCTAAAAAATGAGAATAACCATTGATACCAAAACAGATTCCAGAGACGAGATACGCAAAGTTATCAAGATGATAGTTGGAATGGTTGGAGGGCACGATATTTACAGCAACGAAGTGCCGAAAGAAAAATCTACAGCACAGCCAAACATCTTTGAAAATCCGAGCCCTTCTGTTCCTAATCTTATGAGCATGTTTGACAGCGCGCCAAGCACAATGACTGCTGCGCCGGCTCCGGAAGAGAAAAAGGACGACATACCGCAAATAGAGTTCTACTAACATGGCAAAAATAGACAAGGTCTTTGAACATGTGCAAGTGCTCAGGGAACGGCTTGTGGAAAAAGTCCCAGGGCACTTTGGAATACGGCACATTATCAGCGCGTTCTTCGGCGCACTATTCTTCGGATTCAGCTTTATCTTAAATGGACTGTTGTTTCAGGTTGGACTGGCACTTACCACCAAAGACTTATGGCTCATTAGCATCGCGACCTGGCTCATCCTCAGCGCAGAAATTTACTTTGTAGGTTATACACGAGTTCCAAATCCACGAAATCGACCATTCGGACAATTCTGGGCAAAAAGAATCGTAACATACTATCTGATAGCACTGTTCACGTCATTCCTTCTTATTTCGCTCTATGGAATACCTAAGTTTGCCATTACACTGGGCAATGTATTCAAGCTACTTATTGCAGTCAGCTTCCCAGCAGCAGTAGGAGCGGCAGCAACAGACCTATTAGGAAAATATTAATATCACCTGCCATCACTCATTGCCGTATGAAGGGGGTTTTCATAGCGATTGAGGGGATAGACGGCTGCGGAAAAGGCACCGTCATCAAAAAGCTCACTACAGAATTGTTTGAATACAACAAAGATAATCATATCTTCTTAACCAGAGAACCATACCAGCGCGATTGGCTCAAAAAATTCCTATCGCGCCTTGATCCGCTTTCACAAGGAGAAGATGCGCTCAAACTTTTTGTTGACGACAGAACAAACCACTGCAAAATGATTGAAGCGTGCCTAAAGAAAGGCATAATTGTTCTTTCAGACAGATACAAACATTCAACTTATGCCTATCAAATGGCACAAGGCATTTCTTTTGAAAAAATACATGAACTGCACAAGCCCCTGCTCGTTCCAGATTTGACCATTGTCATAGACATTTCTGCCCAAGAAGCAGTCAAACGCATTACTAATGGCAGAATACAGGATGCGCACGCGTTCCACAAAGAAGATTTCTTAGTCAAAGTCCACGAGAACTATCACAAATTAAAAGAACTGCTCAATGAAAATATTGTTTTTGTTAATGGCGCACGCACCAGAGAAGAAGTATGCGCGGACACGTTCAAAATAGTCTCAGATTTCCTTAAAGCACGCAAGTAACATTTATAAACAAAGTCCATCGAATTCTCGATATGCCATTCAAGTTTGTTGAGGATATTTCAATAGCGGATGTAGCTTTTGAAGCGACTGGCAAAAATCTCACTGAACTGTTTCAAAGCGCGGCACAAGCAGTAATTGAAAGCCTGGCAAACCCAAAAAGCATCAAGCCGGAGCTTTCCAAAAAGATTAAAATGAAAGAAAAGAATGTTGAGAAACTATTATTCAACTTCCTTGAAGAGATTGTCTACCTTAAAGACAAAGATGCAATAGTTTTCCATGATGTCAAAGTAAAGGTCGACGAGAAAAAAATGGAAGTTACTGCATTATTAACTGGCGATACTATTAAGCCAGATAAACAGGAGCTGCACCAAGACGTCAAGGCAGTTACTATGCATTACTGGCTTGTTGAAAAGAAAAAAGATAAATGGAAAGCAGTCGTGGTGTTAGATATATGATAAACAGAGAAGCAGCCATACCGGAATTTGAACGCAAAGGAGACGTCATCTGGGATATTCCAATGACGTACAAGAAAGGCATGAGAGTTCCCGGCAGAATATATGCCAGCGAGAAACTGATTAAAGGAATGGACCGCGCCGTGTATGACCAGCTGACAAATGTGGCTTGTTTGCCAGGCATACAGAATTATGCGCTTTGCATGCCGGACGCGCACTCAGGATACGGATTTCCAATTGGAGGAGTTGCGGCATTTGACCCGGACTCTGGAGTAATCTCTCCCGGAGGCATAGGATTTGACATTAACTGCGGCATGCGGCTGGTAACCACTAATTTAACTTTCAAGGAAGTCCAGCCGAAATTAAAACCGCTCGTTGACATGCTTTTCCAGCAAGTGCCATCAGGCGTTGGCTGCAAAGGATTTGTGAAGCTGACTCCGCAAACATTCAAGGATGTCATGAAGAACGGCACCAAATGGTGCGTTGAAAATGGATACGGCTGGGAAGAAGACCTTGAAAGAACAGAAGACTACGGCTGCATCGAGCACGCAGAAATAAGCAAAGTTTCAGAGAAAGCAATCAGCAGAGGAATTAACCAATTAGGCACGCTGGGCTCAGGCAACCATTACCTTGAAGTACAGTACGCCGGCCAGATATTTGACAAAAAAGTGGCTGAGAAACTTGGCATAGTTAGTGAAGACCAAATCTGCGTAATGGTGCACTGCGGCAGCAGAGGCTTCGGACACCAGATTGCAACAGACTATCTGAAAATATTTTCTGATGCGATGAAGAAATATGACATTACCGTGCCAGACCCGGAACTGGCTTGCGCGCCATTTACAAGCAAAGAAGGACAAGACTACTATCACGCCATGGCCTGCGCGGCAAACTCGGCGTTTGCGAACAGACAAGTGATTTTGCACAGGATACGCGAATGCTTCAAGAACATATTCCAGAAAAGCCCTGAAGACATGGAAATGCATCTGGTGTACGACGTTGCACACAATATTGCAAAAGTTGAGAAGCACATGCTTGGCAACAAAGAGAAAAAACTAGTTGTGCACAGAAAAGGAGCAACCAGATGCTTTGGACCAAGCAGGACAGAACTGGCACCACGCTTTAGAAAAATCGGACAGCCAGTCATTGTTGGCGGCTCAATGGAAACGGGCAGTTACCTGTTATTGGGAACGGACAAAGCATCAGAAGAGACATTTGGCAGCACAGCACACGGAAGCGGCAGAACAATGAGCAGGACACAAGCACGCAAAGAAGTCAGGGGAGACATTTTACAGAAAGAAATGGAGAAAAGAGGCATTTATGTGCGCACAGCATCATACTCAGGACTCGCAGAAGAAGCAGGTTTTGCATACAAACCAATTTCTGAAGTTGTAGACACCATGGACAAAGCAGGCATCAGCAAAAAAATAGTCGCGTTCAAACCAATCGGGAATGTGAAGGGTTAACGCACAAACCCAAGCACCATATTCGCAAGAATCAATACTACAAAAAACACGCTGACAAGACCCCAGATACGAATTGCAGTTGCCTTATTCTTGAAAAGCTTGAAACAGACCAACTGGAACATCCTGCCGCCATCCAATGGACCAATAGGCAGCAAGTTGAACAAACCAATGCCGATGTTCAGCATAAACAGCCAGAAAATAAGGCCGGTAAACCATTTCAGCGCAGGAGGCAGCCAAGCGCCATATTTGGCTACAAATTCTGCTTTAGTAACAAGATGAGTCCTTGTTTGAACTCCAAGGAATGACTTTGACGCGTTCTTTGGATTGGCGCCCAGCGCAACAATGAAAGAATTGTTCATTGTCTGAATACTGAGCTTGTCGCCCGGATGAGAAATATTCAAGATCTTCGTCATATTTTCAACTACGGTGACAGAAACACCGTCCAATCCAACAATAATGTCATTTTCGCGCAATCCTGCAGCAAAAGCGGGACTGTCAGCAGAAACTTTCACAAGTTCAACGCCTTGGGAATCAAAAGCTGCCGATAAAGCAGGAGAAATCAGGAAAAACAAGCCGAACATTGCAGCAGCAAAAAGCATGTTTGCAATTGGACCTGCAGCAAATATGCCTAACTGCTGACGGTACGGCCTTTTCTGAATCACTTTCTCATCCGGCTCCACAAATGCCGCAGGAATAACTGGAAGTATAAGACAGAGGAAAGCAAAACCGCTGCTCTTTACAGGAATATTATACGCTCTGGCAATAACACCGTGCGCGAACTCATGGAACAAGGCAAGCAGGAAAATGCTAAGAATCCAATACACAAATGGAACGAAGAAAACGCCTTTGGCTTCGATAGGCAGCACGGGCTGAATGCCAGGCACGCCCTCAGCATTCGTAAACACATCAACCGTGTTCCAAATCATCTGAGCACCAATTAAAATCATGCCAATAAAACCCAGAATCACTGCAATGTCCGCTGCAATGCGCAACACGCGCGGAAATTTCTTGGCAAGCCTGTCCATAGACTTCAAGCCAAAAGAAGAACGATACATGACCACATACAGGATAGGGAACAATGCCTTTTGAAGCTCAACTTTATGACGCTTATGCCACAAGAAAATTCCAAGAAAAACAACAAAAATCAGCGCTGCAATACCGTCAATACTCATGACGCTTACTTCTTGCGCTTTGGTTTAAATTTCTTTCCAGCGCAGCCACGGCACTTGACTTCGCCCTCAGCAATCTTTCTAGAAGGCGCCCTTAGAACAGACTTGCACCTTCTGCAAACAAACTTGTTCTTGAACAACCTCGCATCCGCTTCGGGAAATTTTACCATTATTCAGCACCGCCCTTCAACTGTTTCATGACTTTTTCATCAAGAATAATCCAATACAGAACCTTGCACCCTGCAACAACTGTTTCTTTCAAATCTTCAGGAATCTTCAAGTCCAAGGTTTCAAATGTTTCTTCATCCATGACATTTGCCATGTCGCCATTAACGCTCAAAACCTGAGCTGACTTCTTTTCAATTAGAGGAACTTCGACGTTATCGTGAGCTGGAAGCACTATTTCACGCTTCTTGCTATCCAACAGGCCAATAGCGACAATACGGACCTTTGCATGCCCATGCTTGCCAGTCTTAGACGTATCTGTAGTTGCAACCTTACAAGCAGCTCCATCAATAACGATGAAACTGCCGTCCTTAAGAGTTCCTGCACTCACTACTTTCGTCGTCATAAAAATAGAAAACAAAATAGGGGCTTTAAAAAGGTTTCTATCGTACGTTGACTATTGTGCCAAATGTCCTCGACTGGCCCGCATACTTCACCAAGGCAATATATTGAACACGCGTATGGACATCGCCTTTTGCCGGAGCGTAAACGTTGGTGTACGCCATTACTGAAGGACTATAGTCAAAAGCCAATACGTTGCTTGGCATAATGCCTTCAATGTCTGACGTGCCAAACAACTCATAGGTGTTGTCAGGATAGACAGCCATAACCAAGATTGTAACGCCTTCAGGTATGGGAGGATTTCCAAATACCTTCTTCTTTACTTTAACTTCCAATACACCAGGAGTAGCTGGCCTTGCGCTCGTGGCTTCTCTGGTGTCAATAGTGTTTGGATGCCAGAGGATGCTGGTAGGACCAAGTCCTCCCTCTTCTGCAAAACTCATAATTGATGCACCGACCGGCATTCTTCCTCTTGAGTTAACCTTTCCAATAAAACGATACACAAATGCCTCTGACACAGAAGCACATACTAAGATTGCGATTAGAAACACTAACAACTTTTTCATACCGAATCACCTCTTTAAGATTATTAGAGCAGGGCAGTTTAAAAACTTACTGCCGCTGGATGATTTTTTCACCAGCAGTCAAGTCCACAATTGTGCTGGGCTTGCCCTGCTTGTCGCCTTCGTAAATGATGAAGTCAACTTCAAATAAAACGAGTTCCTGCTTGATAACTGCAGGAGGCTTGCCTGCACGATTGACAGATGTAGTAATTATTGGCCTGCCGACACTTGCCACTAATTCTGAAATCCAATGATTAGGAATGCGCACGCCAATTGTTTTCATGCCCATGTTTGTCTGCGCGCAAACAGCAGTTGGATTTTTCATTTTCAAAATGAGCGTGTACGGGCCTGGCAGTTGCAGCAGCCATTTCTTTGCGGCATCTGATAGTTCACAGTTTTCCTTTATCCAGTCAATTGATGGCGCGATAATAGAAAAAGGTTTTTTGTCACGGTCTTTCAAGCCACGGATTTTTTGGACAGCGGCATCGTTTGTTGCATCACAGCCAATGCCATAGATGGTGTCGGTTGGATAGATGAAGACGGCGCCTGCCTGAATTTCCTTAATGAATTTCGGCCTGCTCTTGCTGATGTCATTCTTTGAAATGATGCGCATAGAAAGAGAGAAAAAGAAGAAGAATAAAAACTTTATGCAGACAAATAGCCCCGCATAAAGCCTGCTTCTGCGCCGTCCAAGTCATCGTCTTCCTCGAAGTAGTCAATGGCGTTGTCATCGTAGATGTCGGCCATTATCTCAACCTCAGCGTGCGCTGGCAAGTCTCCTTTGTCAGAGCCTTGAATTGCTCAAAAAATAATTCCTGGATGTTTTCCATTTGTATCACCTCTAGAAAGAATTTTGGTGAATGCCCTTTAAATAGCTCAAGAAGGGAGTTGTCCAGTGTCCAGTGCTATGCTGCGTTGAGCAGCTGGGGCAATGAGTGCTGGCGAGAAGCAATCATAACCAATGCTTCACGAACTCTGAATTCGTCAAGCTCCATAGTTCCTTCCGCGACCTTTTTGACATGACGAAT
>JBGPJV010000019.1:0-10245 GCA_041485605.1 Candidatus Nanoarchaeia archaeon
AATTGAACACATGAATTTATGCGCTTTTTTCTTCGTTCAAAACATTTATAAACACTAACGCCTCTTTTGTAGTGAAAATGAGGCGGTTGTTGTTTGTTGCAGTGTTGCTGTTGACGGTAGTATCTGTTACTGCTCTAAACTTTTCCGTATCTGTTTTCCCATCAGAGCGTTCAATTCTTTCTAACGAAACAGCAGTTTTTGAGGCAGAGTTTGGGCACGATTCTCCTGTCGATGAAACATTTGAAGTGTATTCAAACGATGTTACGTGGGATGTCAGGCCCGAAAAAATTCTGAAAGTCCCGCCTAACGGTCATTTGAAGGCGGATATTTTCGTCAGGGCGTTGAACTTGAACCCGGGCGCGTACAATCTGCCAATCATTTTCAAACGTGCCGGCTCGAGTGACCAGCAAAAAGTCATGCTGTATGTTGAGTTATCATCTCCATTCCCTGAAGACGCTACCTACTTGCCTGCGGTGAGGGGTATTGCAACCGTAGACTCGCAGATCGACCCGAGAAATGGAATGCAGATTAAACTGTCTCTTGAAAACCAAAATAGAAGAATTCTGGATAAAGTTGACGTCAAAGTTCGAAGCAATGTCATAAACAAGGATTATTCTACAACTCTTGGTCCTATGGAAAAGAAGACGCTGACGTTTATTGCAGACCTTGACCCAAGGACTCCTCCGCAGAAAGATGAACTGCAAATTTCAGTTATCGTGCCTGAGAACGAAAAAGCATATCAGTTTGATTTATTCCCGGTGCCGTATGAAATTATCCCGTATGGCTCAGTGGTTCCAACTGTGCAGGAGGAATCTTCTTTTCTCAAATATGTTGATAATGTCACGCTGACAAATGACGGCAATAAGCGTTTGGCGCACGTGTATCACGTTCCTGCCTGGTTTGCCAAGCAGTGGTTTGTTTCAGGTGTTCCTGAGCCGGCAAAAGGGTCTGGTGAATTGACGTGGGAGATTCCCATGGAGCCTGGCCAGGTTGCAACGGTTATTGTCACGTACAATTACCGGCCTTTGTTCTGGATATTCCTGATTGCAGTCATCATCACAATTGCTTATTACGCATTTAGAAGCCCGATTTCAGTCAAGAAGCACGCAACAGTTATCGGCTCTCATGAAGGCGGCATTACCGAGTTAAAAGTTGTTATCGAGCTTGTCAACAGGGGAAACAAGGTTGCGCGCCAGATTAAAATCATGGACTTAGTTCCAAAGCTGACAGATGTTGTCAGGGAGTTTAAGGAAACTATGCTTGCTCCGGCAAAGATTACGCCTCACGAGCAGTCTGGCACGATTGTGCGCTGGGAAATTGATTTTATGGAGCTGAAGGAGCACCGTATTTTGATGTATAAAATAAAGACAAGGCTGCACGTTATTGGCGGTTTATCATTGCCTGTTACTGCCGTTCATTACCTGGTGGATGGCAAGGAGCGGGAATCTGTCTCAAATGCGCCTGAAATCAGGCATCGTCAGTAAGTTTTTTAAAGAGTTAATTTTGTTCTTCTATTATTGCTCGAACTGAGCTAAATACCAGTAGCTTGCTGCTGTGTTCAGGCGCAGTTCGAGGCTTAGAAAATCCATCCGGATTTTTTAATCCCCGCGTAGCTCAACGGCAGAGCATTCGGCTGTAGAGCAGTCGCCCACGGACGGAGTATTAACTCAGGATGAATGTGGGTCAGCCGCGTTGAGCCCGAAAGGTTGTCGGTTCAAATCCGGCCGCGGGGATAGGCTGCAGGGCAGCAATGCCCTGCAGTTTTTACTTTCATGAAAGCTGCCATTATTCTTGCGGGTGGAAAGGGAACGCGTTTGGGAGATGCTACTCCACCTAAAGCGCTGCTTGACTTGAATGGCAAAACTTTGCTTGACTGCCAGATGGAATGGCTCGAAGGCAAGTTTGACGTGATTGTTCTGGCGCTTGGCCATCGCGCGCAGGAAGTTCTTGATTATGTGAAAAAGAAAGGATATGGTGTGAAAGTAAGCATTGAGGATAAACCATTAGGAACAGGCGGCGCAGTTAAAAAAGCGTTTCTGTCATGCTGTCCTGACGCGGAAAAAGTGTATGTGTTGAATGTTGATGACTTCGGCCTTGCAGATATCGAGAATGCGATGAAGAAAGATACTCCGTGCATTGTTGCAAAGCCCCTGCCGTTCAGTGTCGTTGCAGGCGATAAGTTATATTCTCAAAATGAGACATTGCACCATATAGGCCATACTATTTTGAGCAAGACAGATATTCAAAATCTGCCTGACGTTGGAAGTTTGGAGCAGTGGCTGACTGCGCAAAAAATTGCCGCTTTTGTTTACAATGGCACGTGGGCGCCGGTTAACAGCATTGACCAATTGCGTGCTGCGCAGAAAGTTTACAAGTCATAAACTCCACTACCGATATCTTTTTATTCTACCTATTTTATAAAATTTTTATGCAAAAGTGGGTGTTGTTGTTATTGATTCTAGCTGCCTGCGTTGCACGCCCGTACGAGCGGCCGGGTATGAACACGGCTGAAGAAAAAGTTGTTGAAAAAATTCTCGTGCAGTGCTGGGATAATTCAACAGCAGAGTCTGTCGAGCAGTGCCCAAAGAAAGTTGAGGGAAAGGCGCCTTCAAAAATAATCATTGAAGGGTCAGCAGAGCCAACTCCAATGGCTGAGCATGTTCCTATTGCGAAAAAGCTGCTTGCAGATGCAAAAAACAAGTTCACAAGCTATGCTTATTTGCTTGATAACAGTATGGTCATAGTTTCTGATGACAAAGCACACTATTATTTCCTGAGAATGCATGAGTTGGATAATAAAACGTCAATTACTGACGTGTATGTTGATTCTGACAAAAAAGAGGCATTGGCGTACTGCAATATTGAGCGTGAAGGCCGTGATATGTCGATTGACAAGCTTGATTGGGATCGTTCAAAGTGCAAGAATTACATTGACAAGCCTATTCCTGTGCCGTATGAAGAATGGGCGCCTCATGGCCCGCTGTACTATCTTGAGGAATATGCAAACCTTGAGCCAATATTGGTTGAAGACAACGTGCAGACGGTGAGCATTGGCGGCAACCAGAAGTCTATCCAGCCGTCATTGCATTACATGGTTGGTGGCAAGCGTGTTGTTTTGAGAATTGACCGGCGTTACCAAGTGCCAATAAAGGTTGAGCGTGAGGGCCAGCAGTCTATTGATTTCAGGGATACGTTCTTTGACACTATGGTTTTGAATGGCAAGCAGGAGAAGATTGGCCCTGAATGGATAACGTACCAGCCAGTGTCTGATTACTGGAAGAAGGCGCTTTCTAAGTGATTTTGTGAGTGTTTTCTAGCAATCTTTATATACTCATAGCGGCAAATCTTAACTATGGTTAACCGACTGTTGCAGCCGCAGGAGATTGAGGTCTTTTACGTGCTTCCAGCAGTTCGCAGGGAGCTTGCCACTTGCATGAAGGCAGCAGGGAAGTCGCAGAAGGAGATTGCAAAGCTGTTGGGCGTGACTGAGCCGGCAATTAGCCAGTACATGAGCGCAAAGCGCGCGTCAGCATTAAAGTTCAACGATAAGATAAAGCAGGCAATCAGCGAGTCTTCAGTGCGCGTTAACAGCGAAATAGCATTGATGCGCGAAATGCAGAGGTTGCTTCACATTATAAGAAATGAACGTGTAGTGTGTCAGATTCACGAAGCAATGGGTTTTGTGCCAAAGAATTGCAATGTTTGTTTTGAAACACCGTTAATTCAAGTTAACAAGTGAGGGGCATAATGAAACTGGAGATTAGGGACCTTCATGTCTCTATAGAGGGAAAGGAAATTTTGAAAGGCATTTCCTTAGTTGTCAATCCGGGTGAAGTGCACGCTTTAATGGGGCCGAATGGCTCTGGGAAAAGCACTTTGTCATACGTTCTTGCCGGCCACCCAAAATATCAAATCACAAAAGGGGATATTCTGGTTGACGGCAAAAGTATTCTGGGCTTGTCTCCTGATGAGCGGGCAAAGCTCGGCTTGTTTCTGGCATTCCAGCATCCGTTGGAATTGCAGGGCTTGAGTTTGTCAAAGTTTTTGTTCACTTTGGCAAAAATCAAGGATTCCCAATTGTCTTTTATCACATTCAAAAAGCAATTGGATGCGCATCTTTCTGTGGTTGGTGTCGACAAGTCTTTTATTGATCGTGATGTGAACGTTGGTTCTTCTGGCGGAGAAAAAAAGCGTGCAGAAATCTTGCAATTGCTTACAACAAAGCCTCAGCTTGCAATTCTTGATGAAATGGATTCTGGTCTTGATGTGGACAGCATGCAGGTGCTTTCAAAAGCAGTCAATGAGCTGAGAGGTCCTGCTTTCAGTTGCCTGGTTATTACTCATTATCAGCGTTTGCTGAATTATCTGAAGCCGGATGTTGTGCACGTCATAGTAGACGGAAAGATTGTCGCAACAGGAAATGCGCAGCTCGCTCTTGAAGTCGAGAAAAATGGCTATCAGAAGCTGGTGACTGTATGAGCCTGACGATTCTCAATAACGATTACGAGAAAAAATATGGCTTCAAGGACCCGGAGAAGTATTCGTTCAAGACGCAGAAAGGGTTGTCTGAAGATGTTGTCAGGCAAATCTCTAAAGTCAAGAATGAGCCGCAGTGGATGCTTGATATTCGTTTGAAAGCGCTGAAAATCTTCTTAAGCAAGCAAATGCCTGAGTGGGGCGGGAATCTGAAAGAGATTGATTTTGGCAAATATACCTATTACTTGAGCGCGTCTGACAAGACTGCGCACAATTGGGAGGATGTTCCTGCCGACATCAAGAAAACATTCGATAGATTAGGCATTCCAGAGGCAGAGCAGAAGTTTTTGGGCGGTGTTGGCGCGCAGTATGAGAGCCAGACGGTCTACCATAAGTTGAGAGAGGATTTGGCAAAGCAGGGAGTTGTCTTTACAGATACTGATACGGCGGTTAAAGAGTACCCTGAGCTTATGCAAAAATATTTTGCCACTATTGTTCCAGCTGGCGACAACAAATTTGCTGCGCTGAATACTGCAGTGTGGAGTGGGGGCTCATTTATCTACATTCCTCCTGGTGTTAAAGTAACAGTTCCGCTCCAGGCGTATTTCAGGATTAATGCAAAGAACGTCGGCCAGTTTGAGCGCACTATGATTATTGTTGACAAGGGTGCGGAAGTGCACTATATCGAGGGCTGCACTGCTCCTGTTTACTCTACTGACAGCTTGCACGCGGCAGTTGTCGAAGTCATTGCATTGGAAGGCGCTAAAGTTCGCTACACGACTATTCAGAATTGGAGCAGCAACGTGTACAATTTGGTTACAAAACGTGCTGTTGCGTATAGGAATGCAACGGTTGAATGGGTTGATGGGAATCTGGGCAGCAAGTTGACGATGAAATATCCTTGTGTTATATTGAAGGGCGAAGGCGCCCGTGCAGATATCTTGAGCGTTGCGTATGCTGGCAAAGGCCAGCATCAGGATGCCGGTGGAAAGGTCATTCATCTGGCGTCCAACACAAGTTCGCGCATTATCTCTAAATCTGTCTCGAAGGATGGCGGCAGGGGAAGTTACAGAGGTCTTTTGCGGGTTGCAAAGGGAGCTAAGAACGTGACAAGTTCTGTTAAATGCGACGCTTTATTGCTTGACAAATACTCGCGCTCTGATACTTATCCAACTATGAAGATTGAAGAGCCGTCTGCTACCATTGCGCACGAGGCAACGGTTGGAAAGGTTGGAGAAGAGCAATTATTCTATTTAATGTCCAGAGGATTATCAGAAAGCGAAGCCTTGGCAATGATTGTTCTTGGCTTTATTGCAGAGTTTACCAAAGAATTGCCGATGGAGTATGCTGTTGAATTGAACAAGCTCATCCAGCTTGAAATGGAGGGCAGTGTCGGATGATGGAAGAAATAATTATTCCGGCTGGTGAAAAGCGTGAGATTGTGCTGGTTCATTCTGTTCCTGAAACTGCTGAGCGTGTTATTCGTCTGGCTGGCGAAGGCGCTGAAGTGCAAATTGAGGAAATCTTTCTTGCCAATGCGCAGAGCAATGTTGTTGTTATTCATGATGCTATGCGTACCAAGTCGCGTATTAATGTGCGCGGCATTGTCAGCAAAGGCCATACTGTTTCACACGCAAAAATAATTATTCCTAAGCACGGCCAGCTGAGCGACAGTTTTGTAACGCAGCATTTTATGCTGATGGATGAAAGTGCGGAAGCAGAAGCTATTCCGTCATTGGAAATTGAAGCGGATGAAGTGAAAGCTTCTCACGCGGCAACAATTTCTCCGCTGGACGAAAATAAAATTTTCTATCTTAAAAGCAGGGGCATCAAGGAGCCAGATGCGCGTAAATTAATTATCGAGAGTTTCCTTAACTTGCCGAAAGGCTATGAACATTTGGTGGGCGAATGGCAGGAATAACAATACTGAATGCAGTAAAAGTGCGAAAGGACTTTCCGTTCTTTGCGCGCAATCTAATTTACTTAGACAGCGCTGCAACTACCCAAAAGCCGAAAGTTGTTCTTGACGCAATGCGCAAGTTCTACGAAGTTTCTAACGCGAACGTGCACCGGGGAGTTTATTCTCTTGCAGAAGAGGCAACGCAGGCGTATGAAGGCGCGAGAAAGAAAATTGCTAATTTTATAAGCGCTCAGCAAAGAGAAGTTGTGTTTGTCAGGAACGCAACAGAGGCTATTAACGTAGTTGCGCAGAGCTGGGGTGCGGCGAACATCCAGAAAGGCGATGTTATTCTGCTTACAGAGATGGAGCACCATAGCAATATTGTGCCGTGGCAGATGCTCGCAAAGAAAACAGGCGCGAAAGTAGTCTATGTTCCTATTAATGAGCTTGGCGAGCTTGACAAGAACTCAGTTATGCACTTGCTCAGGCAAAAGCCGAAATTATTCGCGTTTACGCATATCAGCAACGTGCTTGGCACAGTTAATCCTGTTAAGGAGCTCATTGCAGAGGCGCATAAGAACGGTGTTCCTGTGCTGTTGGATGCTTCTCAAAGTGTTCCGCACATGCCTGTCAGCGTGAAAGACCTTGATTGTGACTTCTTGGTCTTCTCTGGGCACAAGATGCTCGGCCCATTCGGCGTTGGAGTTTTGTATGCGAAGAGAGAATTGCTCGAAAAAATGGAGCCAATGCTTGGCGGCGGGGACATGATTAAGGAAGTCACGTTTGAAGGTGCTTCTTGGAATGAGGTGCCTTGGAAGTTTGAAGCTGGCACGCCAAACATTGCAGGTGTTGTGGGCTTGGGAGCCGCGGTTGACTATCTGCAGTCATTGGGTATGGAGAATGTTTGGAATCACGAGCAAAGATTAATCAAATACGCGTATGATAAAATGAAGACGGACAAACACATTAAAATTTACGGTCCTGAACAGCGTGCGTGCGTTATTAGTTTTAATCTTGGCGATATGCACGCTCATGACGTTTCTACTGTGCTTGACCAGCAGAATATTTGTGCGCGTTCAGGCCACCATTGCGCTCAGCCATTGATGGAAAAATTGGACATTCCAGCCACTGTCAGAATCAGTGTTGGCCCTTACAACACAAAAGAAGATATTGATGCATTCCTTGTTTCATTGCAGAAGGCAAAGAAGGTGTTCAGGCTATGAACAATGAAATGTATCAGGAGATTATTCTTGATTATTATCGTAATCCGAGGAATAAAGGCATCTTGCCGCACCCTGACATTGTCTCGCACGACGCTAACACGTCCTGCGGCGATGAAATCACCCTGCACATTCTTGTAAAAGATGACAGGATCGGCAATTGCAGGTTCACTGGCAAGGGCTGCGCTATTTCGCAGGCAGCTGTTTCAATGCTTACAGAATACGCTCTTGGCAAGTCCTTGGAAGAGGTTGCGAAGTTTAATAAACAGGACGCGTTGAATTTGATTAATATTCCAATTTCATGCATGCGTTTGAAGTGTGCGTTATTGGGATTTAAAGTATTAAAACTCGGCGTTCTCCAATATATGGGGAAGAAGCTGGAGGCAGAAGATGCAGAAAACTGAAGTTAAACAATTAGTTACAAAGGACATGGTCATTGGAGATGTCTTGAAGAAGTATCCCGATGTAGCCGTCATTATGTTAGAACATGGGCTGCACTGTGTTGGCTGTCACGCAAATGTGTTTGACACGATTGAAGCGGGCTGTCAGATTCATGGCATTGATGATGAAACAATTGACAGCATGGTTACTGAAATCAACAAATTCATTGCTGAAGAAACAAAGGAGCACAAGCACGAAGAGCCTAAAGGCCCTGCTAAAGTGTTTATTTCTGATGTTGCCGCTGCCAAAGTAACTGAATTGCAGAAAAAGGACAACATGGCGGGCTTTGGCTTGAAAGTTTCAGTTTCCCCAGGCGGCTGTTCTGGCTTTGTCTATCAGATGAACTTTGAAAAGACGCCGGGAAAGACCGACTTTGTTTTTGAAGATAAGGGCGTCAAATTGTTCATTGACCCGGACAGCCTGAATATGCTCAGAGGGGCTGAAATTGACTATGTTGACCAGCTTAACGAGTCTGGATTCAAGATTAACAACCCTAATGCCAAGCAGAACTGTGGTTGCGGCAAGAGTTTTGGCTGAAATAAGTCAAAAGCTATATAAATATGTCATTCTTCGTCACTATAAAGTGAAGCGGGGAATTCTGGACGTGTTGTAATGCCAGAAGAAAACGGAGATAATCGGGTGAGTGGAAAAACGGATATTTCGCCTAGTTCTACTCCTACTGGTGTTTCTTCAGGAGATTCTCATATTACAAAAAAGCATACCGCTCCTCTTATCGGTAGCGTTGTTGGCGGCGCCGAGTTGGACAAGCTTATTGGCAGCGGTGGAATGAGCGATGTTTACCACGGCACGTTTAATGGCAAGGAAGTCGCCGTTAAAGTTCTGCAAAGCAGGCACATTACTGATGATGGCATCATAAAGCGTTTCGCGGAAGACGCCAAAGCTACTGAAACTTTGGAGCATCCGCACATAGTAAAAACACTCGCCAGCGGTACTGAGGGCAACGTTCCGTATATTGTTTATCAGTTTATCCAAGGCGCTGACACACTTAGCAAGGCTTCTCTTTCAAAGGAAGATAACGCGCGTGTTATGCTGCAAATTGCCAAGGCGCTTGATTACGCGCACAATCCTGTGGGAAAGCCGCGTATAATTCATCGTGATGTCAAGCCTGAAAATATTATAATTCAGAAAAGCCCGGTCAAGGGGTATTTGCTTGATTTCGGGATTGGAAAGATTATTGATGAGTCCCGTGAGAGCGTTACTGAGGAAAAGGAATTCCTTGGAACTCCTGAATATATGTCTCCTGAGCAGGCCGCTGACGCGAAAGATGTTGGCCCTAAGTCTGATGTTTATTCTTGGGCGTGCACGGCGTACGCGATACACACTATGGCGCGTCCTACAGAGCAGCCGATGAATAGCACACAGAAAAAAACTCTGGAAGAATCAATGCGCAGCATCAAGCACCGTATGAACACTCAGATGCTTCACGAGCTCTGGCTGAATGACGTGATTGAGCTTACTTTCGCTGATCGCGTTAAGAGTTTCGGGGAGAATCCGGAAAAAAAGGCGATTGACGCTTTGAAAAATCGTTACACGAAAGTAAGTGACAGGTATGAGGAGCTTATTCATCGGGTGCTGTGTGGAAAGAAAATAGATGAGCGCCCTTCATTTGAGATGATTATTCCGCGCCTTGAAGACCTGATTGACAAGAATTTGGTTAAGGAAAGGCAGCTTACAGAAGCTGAGCAGTCTGAACAGGGTAAATTTGTTAAGGAAATAGAGAAGCTCGCGTCAGAGCGCAAGTCAGAGGTTGAGCGCCTTGGAAAGGAAAAGGACAAAGTGGAGCACGTTAACAAGCTTTACGTTCTTGGTGAAACTTTGACAACTTTGGCTGACTTGCTGCCGGTCGCGGATGAGTCGCGTGGACGCCTTTATCAGGAAGCTTTTGGATATCTGACTGATGTGCACGCCGAGATTGACATTCTTATCAGGAGAGGCGGGAAAGTTAAAGGCATTGAGCCTGAATCAGTTGATAACTGGCGCTCTTGGGCAGCCAGCGGCCTTCGTATTGTTCAGGAAAGAAAGCGAAGAAGCCAGACGCGCTTGTCAGAGCAGGAGTATGAAGACTTGTTTAACGTGGCCAGCAAGGCTCTTGCAGATGATAATCTTGTTGACGCGGCTGCCTGTTATCAGCGCATAGATCACGCTCTTGTTCCAACAGCTTCAAAGACAAAGTTTGATTCATTGACT
>JBGPJV010000020.1:0-10129 GCA_041485605.1 Candidatus Nanoarchaeia archaeon
CGTCCAATTTCTCAACTGATCGCCTGTGCCCCACACTTCAAACGGGTCTTTTTTCGTGAATGCGCGCGCAATCATTGCCATAATGGCATGATTTTCAACACCGCGCTCACCGAATACTGTAAAGTAACGGCAGGATACTGATTTCAAGCCGTGCTCCTTGTGATATGCTTTCAATTGAAGCTCTGCCATCAGTTTGGCCCAACCATACGTATTATCGGCATCATAAGGGGGGCCGACATCTTCTTCCTTCAGATAAAGTTCTTTGCTTACATCCTGCTGTTTGTAATTTGGATACACGCAGCCGGAAGAAGCAAAAACCAGTTTTTCAACATTCGATTGTGCAACTGCCTCAAATATGTGGCTGTCTAACCTGAAATTTGTTGCGCATGCCACCTGGTGCAGGTCAACATACCCTCTGCCGCCGTGATTTGCAGCCAAATGGAAGACAACATCAATATCTTTCATTGATTCTTTGGCAACATCATGCTGCAAAAGATTCTCGTGACTGAATTCAACTGCCTTTTTGTCAATATGGTTCTGGATATTGTGCAGCTTGCCGCTGGAGAGATCGTCAACTACCCTGACTTTGGCTCCCAATGTGACAAGTGCGTCGACCAAATGAGAGCCGATAAACGAGGCTCCGCCGGTAACCAGCACCCTCTTTTGATTCCAGTCCACAATACCACCCTTTAGCTATTTTGTACCGCAGTCATATTTAAAGTTGTTGCGCCTGCAGTCACAATGTTAATTAACCTCTTGACTTTACGCGCTTCATGAAACTCGCCCATAGAGCCACGCTGTTCATAAGAATGCGCTTACGCGTACTGCAAACATTATGGGAGACTTTTAAATTATGGCGCTTGAGTAAGTGGCTTGAATTCTGGAGCAAACGCGCGCCAAACATAATACTCCCCGCAAACAACTTATTGTTCTCAATCCGCGCGTCAAACTTTCGCGAAAAGATGATGGACATAATCGCGGTGCTTGACGCGGTGTACGGTGACCCTTATAGATTACTTTCAAACGAATTACGTCTTCGTAAAAACGCATTGATTATTGACATTGGCTCGCACATAGGCACGTTCACGGCAGTTGCAGCCCAGCACGCGCCGCATGGAACTGTATACGCATTTGAGCCATCCGCAGATAATTTTTCGCGCCTTTCCGCGAATGTCAAACTAAACAAATTTCGCAATGTAAAACTGTTCAATTCACCAGTTGCGGCTGACAATCGTAAAGTGATTCTTGGCTCATATCCGAAAAATTCTCTGTCGCACAGCATTTACCTAAACAGTAAAGAGTATACTGTTATGCAGGCGATATCGCTCGAAAGCGTGTTCAAAAAGAATTCCATAAAACACTGCGATTTTCTCAAAATAGACGCAGAAGCAGCGGAATATGAAATTTTGATGGGGTGCCCATCAAGCATACTTAAAAAGATTGGAACAATCGCGTGCGAATATCACGCTCCTGAATATCACGGAATAACAAATCCCATGCACACACCAGAAAACCTTGTTGATTTTCTAAAAAAGAATAATTTTAGCGTTCGGTTTGAAAAATCAACTCCGCTTGGCATGATTTTTGCCACCAATAACGCGCAATAATTTCGCGATGGCTCACGATTTTGTCAGATTTGAAGCAACTCCAAGATACTTAATATCTTTTTTTACGTTAACAATCTTGTAAACTTTCTTTTCAGGATATTGCTGCAACACCTTCAAATGGTCACCATTTTCTAGCTCCTTGATGAAAAATGCATCTTTGTATTCCGGGTCATACAATGTTGCTGTAACGCCATCTTCAAACCAGTTCCACGTTCGACCGATAATCACAATAGAGTTCTTCAAATCAAGCGCTTTGAGCTGTTCGAATGATTTCGTTGGAATGAAATTATAATCTTTATACTGCGGCAGTACCACAACCAATCCAACTACATCATACATGAGAAGAAAAACAAAAAACCCTGCAACAACTTGTTTTCGCCTACTTGAGAATTGGTCAATTATCCACAAAATTCCCCGAGCGGCAAGAATAAGCACTGCAAAAGATGCCTCATAGTAATACCGCGGACCGTATCCATGAATCCCTTCAGCGTACGTTAACATATAAAGCGCAACAAGCATGATAAAAATTCCCATCAACAGAAAATCATTTCTTCTTCTGGAAACAATAAGAGGGATTACTGATAATGCCAGAATAATGTCAGGAATGAAACTGTGAAAAATAAGCGGTGAAAAATATGGCAAAGAAGTATCCGCGTGATTGGCGCCGGATTGCACATTTGAGAACGAAAAAATCGACTGCGGATCGTTAATGAATGATCCTATGGGGTGCTCAATTTTGAATGGCGCGCCAGTCATAATGTAATTGTCGCCAAGCAATAGCGCAAACATACAGGCAAAACCGAGCACAAACCAGGCACTCTTCCACTTGAACACACGCTTTCGATACGAAATGAGCAAGTATATACCAATTGGCGCAAAAACACCTATTACTGTCAACGGCCGCAGGTTAAAAGCATACCCAAGAGATAGTCCCGCTAATAGCGCAGACCAAATTGTAGGTGATGCGATATAAACCAGCACAAAATAAAATGCTGCCAGCAGGAAAAACAGTGTGGCTGCGTGCATCATGTAATCACCCGCCATCAGTATGACGAACGGCGAAAAACAGTAGAGTGCTGAAGCAACAACCCCTGTGTTCTCATCAAACATTTTTCTCGCTATAAGAAATATCAGCAGAAGCGACAATGCCGATAACAACGGATTAAGAAGCCAAGGAATGTTTAATTTTATAAAAATGGCAATCAATACCGGCCAAAAGTGCGGATAATGAAAGAACACCTTTCCATCTCTCTCATAATTACCCATGAGCATAAACGCGTCCTGTGGATGCATTGCAAAATCACTTATGTACAGCTTTCCATGACTGAGGAGAATTGCCTGGCGATAGTACATTGCGGAATCTGGAATGTGCGGAATTCCGCCAAGAATCACCAAACCAACGTACGCCGTTATTCCAAGGTGAACAACCATGAGAAATGCGACAATCCATTTTTTGTTCATGGGTGCGCCCCCGTGCGCTTGTTCGATAACAACATGACAAGTAAAAGTATAATGAGCGCAAGCAGCACAATTTCAACGGCGAAGTTCAGAAGGCGCAGCATATTCCACCATGTTGGTTCCCGGTCATCATTAGGCGACAGAATACATTCGCTTCCTGGACAAATGCAATACGTGAATTCATTCGAGCCTTTCGAAATGCAAAAACGGTTGCCCATCAGGCCGTCATAAATCTCAAAAGTCACATTCCTGCTTCCCCATAAGCGAAGTGATTTGTAGCCTCGGCCTACAAAAGTCGCGTGGAGAGAAAAGTTCTCAGGTAATGTCTCGTTGTACAACACACGCGGAGATGATATAAACGTGTCAATCGACCAGTCGCCAAAAGTTGTATTGACTTCCTTATACTCTCCCCTGATTAGTGTTCTCGACATGTCGCGGCCGAATAAATATACACCCATTCGATCGCGAGAAAAAATCTCATTTCCAGCTGCATCAGAAATCTTTAATGACTTCAGACCATTCTCACCCTTCATTGAATTCTGGAATCGTGCTGATATTCGGTCAAAAGAAGCATTGGCAAATTCAAACCGCAATTGCTCCGCACCCATATCTGCAGAGATGTTTTCACCATCATATTTTACAACGAGATTATTTTCGAATCTAGTCAGCTGCGTTAAGACAAAGAGAACCACTATGCCGAGCATCAAATGGGCTTTTTTCATATAAAAGTCATTTGATAATGGATCTTTTTAATCTTATGTCCCAGTGCTATCTATTCGTAGACTGCACTATGCGTAATATTAATAAAACACCCCAAATAACATGTTTCTAATGCTTGAAATGGGGTGGATATTACTGTGGTATATAGCAAGCCTTATAGTTGCAGGACTGTCTTTCCCGCTTATATACTTCTTTTGCAAGAAACTGCCGGATGGCGGTTACTCAATATCACGCATTGTCGGACTTGTACTAGCAACGTTCATTACGTTCATGCTGGGTCACATTCACCTTCCAGTTAGAATCAGCTGGTTTATTTCCTGGTTGGCTATTGTAGCGCTGTCGGTTTGGCTGGCGCGCAAGAACTGGCATGAACTCAAGCAATTTGTTCTCGAAAAGAAAAAATTACTACTTTGGCTCGAAATAACATTCATTATTGCGTTCATTGTATTCTGCTTTGTCAGGTCTCTCACCCCTGCAATGAGCGGCGGGGAGAAATTTATGGACACCGGCATCTTCGCTGCCGCACAGCGCACACAGCAATTGCCAGTGTATGACTTCTGGATTTCAGGCGAGCCATTGCGCTATTACTGGTTCGGCCATTTAATGCTCGGACAGTTTTCAAGAACACTTGGAACACCAATTGGCTTTGGCTACAATCTTTCTGTTGCCTTGCTGTTTGCGCTCAGCGTGCAAATAGCACTCAGCTTAGGCATAGCGCTTTCAAAGAAATGGTACTGGGCACTCTGGGGCGTTGGATACATTGCAATTTTTGGCAACATTTCAGGAGCATTACAAGTTGTCGGCAGGCCATGGGAAAAATTCGACTTCTGGATGTCAACCAGAGTCATAGATGGCGCAATTGCAGGAACTATCAACGAGTTTCCATTTTTTACATTCTTTTTTGCTGACTTGCACGCACACCTGATTGCCATCCCAATGCTACTCGCACTAATCTTTGTTTTCTATGACATCTACAAAGAGGGAGTCAACTGGAAAAACGGATTGCTTTCGACAATCATTCTTGGCTGCATCCGCGTTACAAACGCGTGGGACTGGCCGGCACTGGCAGCATTGCTAGGAATGCTTCTTCTGGCACGCTGGTGGCAAAATGGACGAAAAGAAGCATTCCTGAAATCAGTTGTTTTCCCCTGGGCGCTCATTACAGGCATATCATTTGCGCTGTTCTTTGGATTCCCACAGCCACAGCCATTGAGCGTCAAAATTGCCACAATCCACAGCAAAATCAGCGAATGGCTGATGGTGTTTGGCGCGTTCTTCTTTATTCTGACCGCGTACATCCTAAGTAATTTCCGCTGGGCAGCATGGGCATTGCTAGTCATGCTTGTCGTGTCAATGTTTGCACTAAACGTGTGGATGTGGATAGCGCTTTTCATCATACTCTTGATTTTTATATTCTTGACAAAGCAGCCAGATAAGGAACTTTCATTCGGCATTATACTTTCAATAACGGCCTGCTGTATTTTGATTGGCATTGAGCTCATTTACATCCACGACTGGCTTGCAAACTCATGGCAAAGAATGAACACTGTGTTCAAATTCGGACTGCACTCATGGTATTTATTGAGCATGGCAGTGCCTGTTTTGCTGGCAGCTGCGTGGAAAAATACTCAAAAGAAAAAACTTGTACTGACATGCCTGCTCGGGCTTCTTTTGCTGGCAGGAATGATATATCCAACCATGGTAGTCGCACAACGCATAAAATGGGCGCCGTATTTCACATTATTTGGCTTCAGAGAACTCTATGAACGGCATCCTGGCGACTATGACGGCATAATGTGGCTTTCACAACAGCCAGGCATACCCGTAATTGTTGAAGCACCAGGAGATGCGTACAGGTATAATGGACGCGTTTCATCATACACCGGACTTCCAACAGTAAGCGGCTGGCCCGGACACTTGTTCCAGCACGGAATTCCTTGGGATGTTATCTTCAAGCGAAGGAATGACGTCATACAGATTTACAACAGTACTACAATGGGCATTGCGATGCCCCTACTCAAACAATACAATGTTACCTATGTTTACATCGGCGAAGAAGAAAAAAGACAATTTAATTTGAGCAATCTTGCAAAGTTTGACACGCTGCCAAAGGCATTTGAGTCGGAAGGAGTTGTGATTTACCGTGTCGGATAAAAGCGAGAAATGGACAATATTCCTGTTTGTTCTCATACTTTTGTTAGCTACTGGACTGCGCCTATACAATTTGCCTCTTCGAGCCATGCACCACGATGAAGTAAGCGGGCATCACACTTTCGCGAATGACTTGTATGCACTGCACAAGTACCATTACGACCCCGTATACCATGGACCTCTTCTCTATCATTTCATGGCACTTTCTTACTATATGTTCGGCATAAATGACATCAGCATAAGATTATCCTCTGCATTATTCGGAATTGCAATATTATTCCTTATCTGGCCTCTCAGGCACTGGATGGGCAACGCAGGAATGCTTTTAGTCGCTGCAATTGTTGCAGTTTCTCCCGTGAACGTGTATTTCTCACGGTTCGCCATCCACGACCCACTATTTGCGTTTTTCACGCTCGCTACCGTTTTATGCCTGTTTAATTATCTGAAGAATCCAAACTGGAAATGGATGTTTGCAACCGGCGCATCATTGGGCTTTGTGTTTACCGTCAAGGAAAGCTCATTCTTCTTTGCCGCAACACTTGCAGTTTATGGCGCGATTGAACTTGTCTTTTTCAACAAGGCAACAGGCATTGTTAACAAAGTAAAAACCGCACTGCAGAACTTATATGACCACGAAAAACAAATTGGAATTGGCATTGTCGGATTTTTAATTCCATTCACCGTATTTTATTCATCATTCTTCAGATTTCCCGTCGAGATAATACACGGCTTCACACTGCCAATAACCAAATGGGTTGAGCTTGCAACAACCTGGAGCGGACATTTCAAGCCAGCATCGTTCTACATACACTTGCTTTTCACATACGAAATTTCCGCGGTGGCACTCGGACTTGTAGGACTGGCCGTGTGCGTTTACAACTTCAAGAAGGAACCATACTACCGCTTCATGATTGTATGGATTGTATGCAACACTGCAGCGTACTTTATTTTGAAATACAAAATGTCCTGGCTAGTCATTCACATAATGCTTCCATTTGCCGTTGCCGCAGGATTTGGACTGCAGGCACTCTGGAATGAAAAGTGGAAGTACGCCATTGTTGGAGTTTGCTTGATTCTATTGTCCCTTTCACTTGCAGGAGCTGTTAAAGAAAGCTTTTATGACTACGACAACCCGTCAAACAAAGAATTTTCCTATGTTCAGACAAACAGGGACATCTTCCGGATGATCGATGATATTACGCGATACAACCCGAAGGAACATGTTTCTATCATCCACCCTGAGTACACCTGGGCCGTGTTCTGGTATCTCAATAGAAAGAACATATCAGCAAGCCACAGCACAAGCATACCACCCACGATTACGGACAAAATAGTTCTGTCAAAATGGAACAATCTCAATTTGACAAATTACAACATGAAAGATTATAATTTAGGACACCACGGAACGTATTACGGGTACTTTAGAAAATAGGTGCTTACATGCCAATGAGTAAAAAATTACGCAGTTATGAGATTTACAGAATCATAAATAGATTTGACTGGGTTGGCAAACTCTATCAGCGACTGGGCTCTTCCAATTTTTTCCGACCGATTATGTACCATATCAGGGAACTTGACAACAAACGGTATAGAAATCAGCGGATGAAATTCTATTCCCAGTTTATGAAAAAAGGCAACACTGTGTTTGACATCGGCTCAAATATCGGCAACCGCACTGATATTTTTTTGGGCTTGGGCTGCTTTGTTGTCTCGGTTGAGCCCCAAAAAGAATGCGTTGACTACTTAAGAAAAAAATTCCATTCAAACAAAAATGTTGTTTTTGTTGACAAAGCAGTTGATGAAAAGATTCAAGAAAAACAATTATACATTTGCGGTTCAGATGCGAGTTCATCAATGTCGGCCGAATGGATTTCCACCTTAAAAAAAGGAAAGCTAAGAAATCTGGAATGGCAGCAAAGCGTTACTGTTTCAACAACAACGCTCGATGAATTGGTTAAGGAATACGGCGTACCTGTTTTCTGCAAGATAGACGTCGAAGGATATGAACTGAACGTACTCAAAGGTCTCTCACAACCCATTCCCTGCATTTCATTCGAATTTACTGCTGAGCTTATTGTTGACGCAAAAAAATGCATCCAGCATCTTTCACAATTGGGAACTGCCACATTTAATTGCTCATTTGGCGAGTCTATGGAATTGGAATTCAAAGAATGGCTCACTGCAAAAGAGATGATTGAGAGTTTAAGCAACATGCCTGAACATTCACAAGGCGACGTTTACGCTCGATTTAGTGAAAAATGAAAAAAAAACTAGCATATATCAAAAAAAATGGGATTATCTGGCTCGCTCTTATTGTGATCATCGCCCTGGCTTCACTGCTGCGATTCACCGGAATTGACTGGGATGAAGGAGCCCATTTACACCCAGATGAACGCTTTCTGTCAATGGTGGTAAATGACATCCGATGGCCTGAACATTTTTCGGAATACTTCAGAACAAACAGCTCGACTCTCAATCCGGCCAACAATGGCAAAGCTTTCTTTGTGTATGGAACATTCCCAGTGTTCTTAACAAAGCTAATTGCTGATTTTACTGATAAAGGTGGTTATGAACAATACACGCTCACAGGCAGGGTGCTCTCTGCACTATTTGATATTTTGACAATTATTGTTGTATTTTTGATAGCACAAATGATTTTTGATACAAATATCGCACTTTTGAGCTCACTTTTGTTTGCATTTACTACTATACACATACAGCATTCGCATTTCTTCGTAACTGATCTGTTCGCAGTGTTCTTCATTGTTCTTTCTTTCTACTTCCTCTTATTATGGCTCAAGACCAGAAAAATCATCTATGTTGTTCTGCTCGGCATAAGCTGGGGTGCCGGGCTTGCTTCAAAAATGAACAGCATACTTTTTGCGTTCATTATTCTGCTCGGGTGCATTGTTCTTCTAATTCAACAAACAAAGAAAGCAACGACCCAACGCGTGAAGCTCTATCGCGCACTAGCGACATCAGCGTTGCGTATTTTTTTACTTGGTCTTTTTATCATCATTGTTGCATTTTCCGTTTTCAGAGTGCTGCAGCCCTATTCATTTTCAGGCCCTCATATTTGGAACGTCAGGCTCTCCGATTCATTCATTTCAAGTTTTAAAGAAATCGCGAAACTCAGCAGCAAGGAAAGCGCGGGCGGGTATGTGCCAGCATTCCAATGGATAGGCGCGCCATGGTATTTCCACATAAAAACCCTGACTTTATGGGGGCTCGGCCTTCCGCTCAGCATCTTTTGTTGGCTGGGTCTTATCCTATGCATTTACAAGCTGGCTTTCAGAAAGCAGACCAAATTACTGCTTTTGGTTGCCTGGCCACTTTTCGTGATTGGATATCAATCTCTCCAATTCCCAAAGACCGTACGTTATCTTTTACCAGCAACTCCATTTCTTATAATTTTGGCCGCATTTTTCTTAACTGAACTTTATAGATATTTCAAAAAGACATTCTGCCACTCAAAATCCAACAAAACAAATCTTGTTTTACTGCGAGTGCTTTTTTCTGCAATAATTGTTTCGTGCCTTCTGTGGGGAACGGCGTACGAATCCATTTACATTCATCAACAAACACGACTGGCAGCTTCTGCCTGGGTTTATGATGACGTGCCAGAGAACACAACCGTGACTGTTGAGCCATGGGATGATGGCTTGCCAATACACTTGAGAGGCAGAGATCCGCCGCCCCGTCTCAACCCGCTCGTACTTGACTTATTTGGCACAAATAACGATGGTAAACTACAATTATTTAGTGAACAGCTGAGCAATGCCACGTACGTGTTTATAACAAGCGGGCGAAACTCAAAGGTGCTTCCCAAATTGAACCGGTATCCTTACATTACTACATATTACCATCTTTTATTTGCAGGCAAGCTTGGCTTCAGGTTGGAAAAGAATTTCACAAACTATCCTCGCCTGCTTGGATTTACAATCCCTGACGAAAATGCAGAGGAGTCGTTTGTCGTTTATGACCATCCAACAGTACTAATATTCAAGAATGAACAAAAACTTAACAGCACAGCAATATTCAATCTCATAAAGGGGGAACAGCATGACAGTAACAAAACTGATGTTGTTGCACAATGAAAATATTAGTGCTACTGTATTATTACCATCCGTATATCAGCGGAATAAGCGAATATGCCAAAAGAGTCTCTGAGGAATTGGTCAAACGAGGACATA
>JBGPJV010000021.1:0-9949 GCA_041485605.1 Candidatus Nanoarchaeia archaeon
GACTTTGATAAAATGAAAGCAATTCTCAGAAAGCACGAGCTTATCAAATAAATCGTTCAAATTCCTTCTCAAACTGCTTCGCTATTTCAGGATCACGAATTATAATTATGTTTTCGTCGTTTTTCTCGTTTGCATTTCTGGAAGGATTGTAGCTGCCAGTAATGACTGTGTTTCCATCAACAATGAAGACTTTGTGATGCACTTTTGCAATGGTTGAAACGTCCTTCAGCTTTTCGTATTCGCTGTACTTATCCTTTCTAGGATCAAAGACGCCTTTGACATCAAGATTACGTTTCTTATCAGACAGCAGGCTGCCAATTTCATCATCTGTAAAGGAGTATGCCATAAAGTGAATTGATTTTTGCGCAGTTTTCAATACATCAAGAACATGCTTTTGGCAGTCATCTTCCGGGCAGAAGTACGCTTCCAATAATTGACCGTTAAACTTTACAAGTCCGGGATGCGAACTGCCGCCGTGGAATGTGCCGGACGCAAGTTCATCAAACTCTGCCCTGTATGCTTTTGCAAGCGTTTTGCTTTGAATAAACACCACGTTATTCGGAATCGTCATTTCCTGAGATGGATTCCACGAGCCGGTCCAGACAAAATCATCAACACTGCAAAACTTGTTATGCATCAGACCATTGCCTTTTTCTGCAACCGCTCCGGAGACCGCGTGCTCTCCATCAGTAACCAGGAGCCCATTTTTCTGTTTTAATTCGTTCAGAAATGCTTTATTTGAATGATACATGGCGCACGCAACAGAATGCGCAGAAGCGGTCTTTTGGGCGAATACCTGGGTGCAGTTAACCCGGTCGCAAAAGAATGCGTCTATGGTTCCGTTTTCCTCCGGAATTGAGGCAATGCAGCCAGCCAATATGAGGCACAACAGCGCATACTTCATTTATAAACCCCCTATTCAGGCCTTTATAAAGCCCCCGTCAATGGTTGCTTTGTTATTACTCTCGAGTAGTCGGAAAGCGAAAAGTTTAAATATTAGTTATACTATATGAGAGTAGTAACAGGGGTGTAAGGGGCGACAACGCATTCTTGCACTTCATTTTATTATCACCTCTTTTTCCCTCGCAGGCGTCGTTTACTCGGCGCTTGCAGGGTTTGAAACTTACCATCAGATGAAAGGCTCTTTTTTGACATCTGGCGCGCAATAATCCAGATAAACAAACCGCCAACAGCCAAACCAGTAATAAATGCAAAGAACGCCGGAGGCAGTTTTGGCATCGGCGCCTGCTTTGAAGATGTGTGCTTTTTAGGCTCAAAATAAATGTCCAAGTTTGACAATTCTAATGAATACTCTGCAAATAACATTGCAGAAACACGGTCAAAGTCCTTTAATGACTGTGCATATTCGTAATAACTGTATGCAATAATCGGGAACACGTTCTTGTGCTGCGCCTTCATTAATGCCTGCCGTGCAATCTGCAATTTCAAATCAATCACTTCATTAAAGCGCGTCTCTTCAACACCCATTAAGCTCAAAAGCACGTCAGCTTCAGACTTGGCTTTTGAAGAAGTGTATAAGCACATGATGTACTTTTCAGCATTCAGCAATCCATACGCTTTGTCAATATCACCCCGGGTGGCGTCCAGCGCTTCAGGAATTACACTCTTGACGTAATTATAGCGCTCTTCTGCTTCGGAAATCTTCGCAACACAGCTTGCCTGCAAGGCAGCCTTGTCAATGACAACTAATTTATCCTGGCCATTAAAGAAACGCGACCATGTAACGCCTGAAAACAAGCGCTCTTCGGCAAACCCGACATTACCTGCGCTGTCTGTCTTGTTATTCTTCAATTCATCTGAAACGCCAGACAACAAGTCCTTTGCTTCATCAACGCGCTCCATTACCGCCATAAATGTCTGCAAATCAGTTAATGTGGTAATGTTTCTTGATTCAACATCTTTCTTCAGCTTGTCAGCATCAACAGCCAATTGCGCGACTTTCTTTTCAAGCTCTGCCTTTGTAAAGTTTTGCTCCTTATACCACTCGTTCTGGTATTCAACATTAGCCCTGAAACAGAATGACGCGGCAGCATAATACGCGCTCTTTTGCTGCTCAATTATTGCACGCTGAGTGAAGTTCTTTGCTTGCGTCAAGTTCTCCTTCAACGGCTTTGAGAAATATGCACCGCTGCGTTTGCATAAGTCATCAGCCACTTCTTTCATGATGTGCTGATACCGGTCTTCAATACGCAAATCCTCATTTGAAATCTGCTGAGGCACTCCAAGCACCTGCTCTAATACCTCGCCTAACGTGGCGACTTCCTTAACGGTTAAATTCAGATCTTTGCCAAACTCGACCAAATCAGTGGTCTTATTGTCTTCTTTTAGGTCTTTTGTGCCTTTTGGAAGCAGAACAATCTTTATTCCATTTCCGCCAGCAGCCTCCACTTTATACCGCAAGCCCCCAACCGGACCAATCATTCCTCCGCTGTTAATAGTGCCGGTCATGGCGACATCCTTTGGCAGCGTCTTATTGAGCAGCAATGCAGCCGTCAATAATGCAGCAGCGCCTCCTGCGCTTGGGCCGCCAACAATACCCGGCATTGCTTGAATACTGTACAAGAAATCATATTTAGAGCAGTCGATATCAAGATAATTGCAAGTTATCTGCTGGGCAAACCTCAAAGAGGCCTGTGTTGTGATTTTAGTCATGGGAAATGTCTGCAAAAAAACACGTTCACTGCCCGGACGCAATTCAAGCTCCAGCCCAGCAACACTGCCTGTTTTTGTCGTGCCATTCTCAACCAGAGCCAGCAGCGTAATATTGCCTCTTGCAAGAATATCTTGAGCGTTAACTGTAGCGCATAACAACAGTAATAGTATCACCCATTTCATACTGTCACATCACCACATGACTGTTTATGAACCTTTTGATTGCGGAGCCGAATCTTTTTCGGGCTTGGACGTATTCTGATTGAGACCAGGAATCCTTTCAATATTCCTGCATTTCGGGAAACGATTGCAGGCAAGGAACGCACCATACACACTCTTGCGCACAATCATCTTTCCTTCAGTGCACTTCTTGCACGGCTTTTCAGCAATACCGGCAGGCACGGCCTTGCTTGGACAGTCCACATTAATGCAGACCTCCTGCGGCCTTTTTGCCTTTCTTATCATCTTAACTATAGGGAACTTGCAATGCTGGCAGATGTTTGCAGTAACTTCAACAAGACCTGTGGCAGGCAATTTGAATGTTGTCTTGCACTCAGGATATTTGTCGCAGGCAATAAACCTGCCAAACTTGCCCGTGCGCAGAATAAGATGGCCCGGCGCGCAATTTGGACACTTGCCCACTGTTGTCATTGCAGCCCTTGTTTCGGTAAAGGTTTTCTTCAATTCCTCTCCAACCAGTTTTTCCTTTGACTTGAATTCAGCCAGCAAATCAGTCAAAATATGCTTTGCTTCATCTAAAATTTCATCACGGTGTTTTTTGTCTTCCCTGATTAATTCCATATCCTCTTCAAAATGGCGGGTAAGCTCTTCATCAAGGATTTTTGGCGCGTATTTTTCGAGAATCGTTATGATTTCCATGCCTAATTCCGTAACGGTAATAGCTTCGCCTTGAACGTAATTTCTCTTTCGCAAGGTTTCAACAATTTCAGCACGTGTCGCCTTTGTGCCAAGATTGCGCTTTTCCAGTTCACGAATCAGAGAAGCGGGCGTATAACGCTTTGGCGGCTTTGTCTCATCAGCATGCTGGATAATATCTTTCACTGAAAGCTCTTCGCCATCCTTCATTGCCGGAAGCTCTTCCTCTTCCAGCTTGACATACGGCATGTAAAACACGTGCCAGTTTGGAGCAACAGTTCTAGTGCCCTTTGCTATGAACAATTCCTTGTTCACGTCAACCTTTGCAATAACCGTTTCCCTGACGGCCGCTTCACCAAATGTCGAAAAGAAACGCTTGACGATAAGGTCATACACTTTGGCATTCCTTGCTTCAAGCCCCTTCGGAGCAATGCCTGTCGGATACAACGCTGGGTGAGCAGGATCGGTTTTTTTTCCGTTATTAGGCTCAAGCCTTGATTTCTGCAAAAGCATTCCTGCCAATTCTTTGTATTCAGGCTGCTTTTGCAAGTCCTTGAGAATCTTTTGGTAGCCAATACTTGGAGGCAATTGCTGCGAACTCGTACGCGGATAGGAAATCCAACCGTTTGTGTACAAGTCCTGCGCGATTGCCAAAGTAACAGTCGGGTTAATTCCAAAACATCGGTATGCTTCTGTCTGCAAACTTGTCAGGTCAAACGGCACTGGCGGGTTTTGCTTGAACTGGCCCTTCGTAACTTCCTTGACAGTAGCCTTCTTCTTGCCCTTGACCTTGTCCATCACCGCATCTGCCTTGTCCTTTTCCCAGAACTTGTCAGCTTCATGCCAGGCAACAAGACTGCCAGCCTTTGCTTTTGCCTGCAATTCAATCATCCAATACGGCGTTGACTTGAATGCCTTGATTTCACGCTCACGATCAGCAACAATTTTTAATGACGGACCCTGGACACGACCTGTGCTCAAAATCTTGAACATGCCGGCGTTTTTTATCGAGCTTGTCAGCGCTCTTGACAAGTTGATGCCGTAAAAATAATCAAGGAAATGCCGTGTTTCACCAGCTTCTGCCTGACGCCAGTCAAGATGCTCAGAAGCTTTTTCGTAAGATTCAATCAACTCTTCTTTTGTCAAAGTTGAGAACTTCATACGCTTTGCGTCTTTTTTATTGCAGGCATACCGGACAATGTTCAAGCCGATAACTTCGCCTTCAACATCGTAGTCAGTTGCCACCGTAATCGATTTAGCATCTTTTGCCAATTTTTTAATTGCCTCAAGATAACCTTTTGTAAACGCAGAACCCTTAGAAATCTCGTATGTTGGCACCCATTCAATGTCAAACACCGGGTACGCAAAACCCTTTGACTTTTTCTTTTCAGCAAGACCAAATAAGTGGCCAACTGCACAGCCAACAACAATATCCTTATTGTTGTGAGTAATCAGATAGTATGGAACTCCCTTAATGTCCTTTTTTATCGGCTTTCCATCTGCCAATGCCTCAGCAACTTTCTTACTGGCATTCGGCTTCTCTGTAACAATGAGCTCGTACATCCAGTTATCACACTCTGGTACTTGTTTAAAAAGTCTTCGATGCTATATATAGTAAGGCCATTTTCAACATAAGGTATTTAAATGAACTCTTCGTGAGGACAACTAATGAAAAAAGAGGCAGCGCCGAATGAGATTCGGCTGATCTCTTTTTTCACGTGAGAGCTACTGATATGAAAAAAGAGGACATTAGCAGAATTACTACAGTAATCAAAGTCCTTGCCAAACACGGCTTAGGCGGCGTTCTCAGCAAATACGGATTTGCATGGTACCTGCCTATCTTTAAACGCGGTGTTGAAGGACTTCCGCCAGACCTACCAAGAAGATTACGATTGTCAATGGAAGAACTTGGAGGAGCATACATCAAGCTGGGGCAGTTGTTAAGTGTAAGACCAGACTTAGTGCCACAAGAATACTGCGATGAGTTTGCCAAATTACAAGATGACGTTCCTCCAGAATCACTTGCTGTTGTTGAAAGCACCATTGAACACGAATTCAAAAAACCAATCAATACATTCTTTACACATATCGACCCCAAACCATTAGGCAGCGCAAGCGTTGCACAAGTGCACAAGGCACGCCTGAAGAATGGAAAAGCAGTCGCGATAAAAGTACAACGTGCTGACATTAGGCAGAAATTTTTTGCTGATATTGACATTATAAGGTATTTCGGGCAGAAATTACAGAAACACCTGCAAAACAACATAAACATTTCTCAAATAATTGATGAATTTGAACGGTATACCAAAAAAGAACTTGATTTTACAGTTGAAGCAGGCCATATAGATGAAATATGCTCATCATTAACCTCGCACGGCGTGGTTGTGCCGAAAGTCTTCTGGGCATATACAACTGAGAAAATACTGACTATGGAATATCTTGATGGCACGAAGCTGTCAGAAATTAAAGGAATAGACAAACCACACGCCGCGCGCGTTTTAGTTGACTCTTTTGTCGAGCAAATCTTTGCGTGCGGAACATTCCACGCAGATTTGCACCCTGGAAATATTCTTTTAATGAAAAACGGCAAATTAGGCCTGCTTGACTTCGGCATTGTGGGGCATCTTGACGCCAGAACACGAAAACTAGGACTGGAGTTGTACATGGCAGTTCTTGACAGGGATCCAAGAGAAATTGCGGAGACCTTGCTAAAATATGGCGCGCCCAGCAGCAGGACAAAAATAATTGCTTTCATGGACGATGTTTCAGAACTTGTCAATTCCTGGTGGGAATCAAATCCTGAGAAGAGAAAAGTCTCACATTTGCTGCACAATCTCTTTGTGCTGTGCTCACGGCACCACATCAGAATGCCGGCTGACACAATACTTTTGGGCAAGGGCATGATGACAGTAGAAGCAACAGCACACCAGCTTGACCCGCACTTCAATTTTGTTGCTTATTCGCAGCCTAGAATTGAGCACTTGCTGAAAAAACAGCACACGCCCAAGAAAACGCTTTTGCATTTTACGCAAAGAGCACGACTCTTTGCAGAAGCAATGTCTGAAATTCCTGGCCGTGCGCTGGATACACTCGATCGCATCAGGCAAGACGGCGTTACTATCAGTTTGAGAGATACACAATTCAGGCACATCGGACAGGACCTGAATTTGTCAAGCAACCGGCTCAGTTATGCAATGATTGCAGCAGCGTGCATTCTTGCCGGGTCGCTTATGATAAATATCGGGCCAAAAATTTCAAGTTACAGCATGATAAGCCTGATAAGCTTAACTGTTGCAAGCATATTTGTCATTATTCTGTTTATATCTATCATGCGGGAGCAGAAAAAACCCTATGATTTACACGAAGATAGTACATAAATGTCGGAAATCCGCAAAATGAATAATGATTGTGCGAATTTCCGAGCACCTTCGGAAACTTTCAGCTTCCGAAGGCTTTAAATAACTGAAAACCAAAGGTGAGCATATGGCAAGAAAAGTCAGAAAAGTGGTGAAATTCGGCGCGCGCATTGCGGCAGCAGCAAAAAGCAGGCTTGGACGCGACATGAAAAAGCTTGTCAAATCAGGCATTATCAACAGAAAAGAAGCGCAAAAGCTTGTAAAAGTAATAACTTCAGAAATAAGAGCTGAAAAAGAACGCATCAAGCAGTTTGCCAAACAGGAACTCAGGCGCGGATTAAGCAAAGCAAAGCCGCTGGCCAAAAAAGCACTCTCGCGACTGCGCAAAGCACGACGCAAACGGTAAGCTTTTAAAGCATCCGAACGTCTTTCTTAACCCAATGAGCGAACACTTTCAAAAAGTATTCCTCCAAGCAGACCCGTTTACGGATATCCTTGGGCAGGAACACACAAAACAGCAGCTGAAAAGCGCACTGCTAATGGACAGGCACGTAATTGTGTTAGGTCCACCGGGAATCGGCAAGACAACACTTGCAAAGAATGTAGCACGGTTATTGCCGGCTCTTGTAGTCAATGAATGCGAGTACAACTGCGACCCAAAAAATCCTTTATGCCCTGAATGCAAGATCAAGAAACCCAAGACAAAGAAAGTTAATGGTGAAGAGCGGTTTGTACGAGTTCAAGGCAGTCCTGATTTAACCGTTGAAGACTTACTTGGAGACATTGACCCTGTCAAAGCACTCCAATTTGGGCCGACAAGCCTACAAGCATTCACGCCCGGCAAAATATTCAAGGCAAACCAGGGAATTTTGTTCTTTGACGAGCTGAACAGATGTCCTGAAAAATTACAAAACGCATTATTACAAGTTCTTGAAGAAGGAAAGTCCACTTTAGGAGCTTACACTGTTGATTTGCCTGCAAACTTCATCTTCATCGGAACAATGAACCCAGAAGAAACAGCCGCAACAGAAAAATTGTCTGACGTCTTCATGGACAGATTTGACGTTGTACACATGGGCTATCCAGAAAGCTTGGACATTGAGAAAAGAATTGTTCTTGGAAACGGGCAGAAACTGCCAATTGAATTTGAAGATGAGCTATTGTCATTAGGCATTTTGTTTATTAGAATACTGCGAGAGCACAAAAACATTTTGAAAAAACCGTCAGTACGCGCTTCAATTGGAATTTATGAACGCGCACAGGCAAACGCGTTCCTTGCAAAACGAAAGGCAGTAACTTCCGAAGACCTCGCACAAGCATTAATTTCAGTCCTTGCTCATAGAATTGAGCTAAAGCCAAGCGTCAGATACCTGCAGACGAACGAAGAGTTCATCAAAGAGCAGTTTGACGCGTTCTCAGGGCAACACCCCGAGCTTTCCGGTGGTGGTGGTCTTTGACCTCGATCAAGAAGTAAAAGACATTTTCCAAGGCGAAAGCGCTGAAGGCAAACTACACAAACAATACACAGAAGACAAACTGATGAATTCTGTCCTGGCAGGCGACAAGAAAACAGTCGAACATGCCGAGATGATACAAGAAGCCACTAACCGCGGCATTGGCGCGTTTACACCAGACATGCTCTTTGCAAGCATGACAAAGAATTTTTCTATCGCAAAACAAATATTTGGAGACAAATTATTACGATTGCTGACAGGCTACGATCCAAATTATATTGAAAAGAATTTGAAGATTCCTGAGTTCAGGAAGGAACTACAAAAAGCAATCTATGAAAATATTGGCCAGATGAAAGACGACGATTTGCTTGATTCTGAAGGCATGATTACGGGCAAAGGAGCAGAACTCGGCGCTCTCGTGCTCGTAAAAGAGCTTGACAAATTTATTACTAAGGATAAAATGGGAGAGAAAGTCAACAAACAAGTACGGCATTATGGAGAAAAGGCAGGAACGCGAAATTACAGGAAAGGCGACCGGTACAAAGACATTAACATCAAACGCTCAGTGCACATGGCGATTAGAAGAGCGCACAAAACTTTACACGTTCAAGACTTGATGACCTCAGAAAGAGAAGGCAGGGGAAAAGTTTCTGTAATCTTTGCGCTTGACGCGTCCGCAAGCATGAAAGGCAAAAAATTAGAGACATCAAAGAAAGCAGGCATTGCGCTTGCTTACAAAGCGATACAAGACAAAGACGATGTTGGATTGGTAGTGTTTGGTAGCGAAATCAAGAGCGCTATTCCTCCAACACGAGACTTTTCCAGCTTACTGAATGCCATTTCACAAATCAAAGCAAGCCGGCAAACCGACTTTGCAGCAATGATAGCAAAAAGCGTTGAATTATTCCCTGCAACCAAAGAAACAAAACATTTGATATTGCTTACAGATGCTTTGCCTACAGTCGGCAAGGACCCTGAAAAAGAAACATTACGGGCTGTAAGCACAGCACGCAGTGCAGGCATTACAATTTCACTTGTAGGAATTCAGTTAGACAAAGAAGGCATAAATCTGGCAAGGCAGATTACAAAAATAGGCGAAGGACGGCTTAGTTTGGCAAAAGACCTCAATAATGTAGGAAGCATTGTTCTAGAAGATTATTATGCGGTTAGATAATTGATTAAGTATTGGTTTGAACTGGTTGAGAAGGTGAAGGTGTATATGTATCATCTTAAGATTTAAATAGTCAAATAATTACCCAACTTCATGGCAACAATAAAATCCGAACTGTCTAAGTCCTATGAATTGTGCGAGGCACGAATACAATGCATAATTGACTGGGTTACAGAATTAGCGAAAGAATATCCAAATATTGCGTTACCTAATATACGATATGCTGTAGATATAATAGTGAGGCGTATCAGAGAAGAATGGAAAGAAGGGGAAATTTCTGAGAACGATTATGAGTTAATTACAACATGCCGAGCAAGAGCAATTGCAATCGCGCTCGAAATTGCCCAAAAAAATCCTGAACTTATGAACAATAAACGATTCAAAGATATTCTAAACAATCTTTACAAGTTGTTGGATTA
>JBGPJV010000022.1:0-9693 GCA_041485605.1 Candidatus Nanoarchaeia archaeon
GGAAACCGGTTTTCAAGACCGGCGCAGTACCGGGTTGTGCCACGGCCGCATGAAAGATATTGACAAGAAAGGGTTTTTAAAGCTTTACAATACAAAGTGAACAATAAAGGCAGCCGTTAGTATTGTTCCCAAATCAGCAATAGAAGTCATAATGGGCATGATAAGGTTGTTCGGATCGATTTTTCTCTCATAGACATAATAGGCTGTAAAGGTCGTAATTAAAATAGTGATGGTAAGCATTACAAAGGTGGTAAATACGGAAACCTCTAAAACTTTGAAAATTGAACTGGCAGTAAAGGCGTAGCCTTTAAAAAACGCAATGAGAGAGGAAATAATACCAATGTAAACCGCATTGAACGCTGCCACAGAGACAATGGTGCGTATCAGCCGACGTACTGCGGGCGAATGCCAGCATGAATTGGTGATCTGGCCCGCAAAAAGAAATGTTGACAAGCGTGCGACAAGTATCATGCTGTAATCACCAATCATGTCGTTGAGTGCAGGGAGCAAGATGAGAAGAGGAATAAAAACAAGGAAGTGTGATTTGATTGCTTCCATGACAACTCCTGCAATAATCGCGAGGACAAATGAGACAGCAAGCCCCGGAAGGCTTTCTTTTAAAATAACTGATATAACGTGGGAGCGCTCGCCATATTTTTTCATGTAGAAAAGGGTTCTCCGTGAAATCCCATACCGGCGATGAATCTCGTGAATAAGGGGATGGTGTTCGTACTTTTTAATTTGGACAATTTTTCTTTTTACGGCCAAGGGAAGCTTTTTCATATGAGCGACACCACCAGCAGCAGTGAAATGACGGTAATAATGTCTCCGATGGTTGAAATGTATGGTCCCATGACGTTATTCGGGTCAAATCCGTGGTCGAAGAGCCAGAAAGTCGTTAAGACCGTTGCTGGAATTTCTATCAGATTGGCAAGAGTTGCAGCAAAAACTGATATGAGTATGAGCGTAGGAAAATTGACACCAAAAACAAAGTAATTTGCAGCATAGCCCACAACGCCGATCAGAAAACTGATGACTATGGTGAGCAGTACTGCAGCAACAACATTGCGCGCCAAAATGGAGTTCTTGGTGATGCGTGTTTTCACGATGCCCAAATGCAGACCAGCAGCCAGTCGTGCTGACATGCTTCCGCTGATGTCTCCGCGCATGTCCAGAAGTCCAGGAACAATGATGAACAATCCAGGGATGAGATAGGTCTTGTGCAATGCAAATGCGAGAAACGAGCCCGCCAGGAGTCCTCCGGTTACCGAAACGAGTTGCGCGCTGAAGATTTCTTTAAAGTCCTTCGTGAACATAGCCCCTCTTTTTAAGCAAGGAAGCCAGATGCCTATTTAAATACTCACCTATATGAAACCATACATTTATATACTCCCCAGCACACTACATATTCAGTATACAGAGACTCGTTCTCGTCGTATAACTAACACAACCGGGTGAATAAGAAAATGGGATTCGGAAACGATTTTGGCGCACCACGTGAAATGTCTGATGCAACGTGCTCAGACTGTGGCGCACAGACCAAGGTTCCCTTCAAACCAACTGAAGGAAAACCAGTCTACTGCCGAGACTGCTACGCAAAACGCAAGCCTCGACGCTTCTAGTTAAGTAAGAAATACTTAACCCTCAAGAATCTTGCGATTCTTGATGGCCATCGGAAATCTCCGATTTCCGAGGTTTCACAAACTTTTTATTTTTCTTTTATTTCTCTTCATAGAAACTGAATGGGGGTAGCCATAATGAGCACATTTGTCGGAAAACCAGCGCCAGAATTTGTCGCAGAAGCATTCCAGAACAATAAAACTATCAAGATTAATTTGAAGGCTTACCGCGGCAAGTGGGTGGTCTTGGCATTCTATCCTGCAGATTTCACGTTTATTTGTCCCACAGAGTTAGGCGAACTTGCAGACATGTACGATGACTTCAAGAAAATGAACTGTGAAATTTTGTCAGTAAGCACTGACACTGCTTTTGTGCACAAGGCGTGGCACGACAACAGCCCTACCATCAAGCAAATCAAGTATCCAATGGTCGCGGACCCGACAAGGGCTATCTGCACTGCTTATGCCACTCTTATTGAAAGCGATGGCCTTTCTCAAAGATGCACGGTTATCATAGACCCTAAAGGAATTGTGAAGTCTTACGATATTCACGACAATAGCATTGGCCGTTCTGGTTACGAAATTATGCGCCGATTGCAGGCAGCACAATTTGTTGCCAAAAATCCAGGTTTAGTTTGCCCAGCAAGCTGGAAGCCCGGAGGAAAAACATTGAAGCCAGGTCTTGATTTGGTTGGCAAGATTTAAGTAGAGTTCTTCTTTTTTTCTTATCAATGAAAAATCTTATCTGGTATCTTTTTGCAGGAACGCGCGGTGGGGAAACACGCGTTCTTATCATTACTGCACTGAAGAAAAAGCCAATGAACATGAACCAGCTTTCTAATGCTCTCAATCTTGATTATAAAACAATTCAGCATCATATTCGCATTTTGCTTGATAACCAGATTATCAGCGCCGTAAACAAGGGCAAGTATGGCGCAGTTTATTTCATTTCGGATGAAATGGAGAGATTGTGGAATGATTTCCATACAATTTGGGATAGATTTGGGAAAAAGTAGTTAAATCAAATTTTGGAGGTAAATATCATGGAATTCGGAATGCAGGCAACGTTTGTGCTGACAGCGGTCAACATTGTATTATTGTTATTGTTGACATACGTGTACGGCAGAAGCTGGATGAGAATGCGGACTTCATTTACTGCGGGTCTTTTGTTATTCACACTAGCGTTTTTGCTGCAGTATGGCGTCTCGCTATACTGCTACCTTACTGGCATTGAATCTTTTGTTGAGATGGCCGGTCTGAATGCTTTAGTTGTGACTGGTTTGCAAACGATCGCATTTGCCATTCTAAACATAATTTCCTGGAGCTGAAAATGAAAAAATACCTATTGTTCGCATTGTTGGTTTTGCTCGCGGCATGCGCCCCTGCACGTCCAATGATGGAAAAGAAGCCTGTAATGCAAGAAACTGCTGAACAGAAGGCCATGGAAAAGCAGGCGATAGAAAAGGGCGAATGGACTCCTGAGCAGATTGAACAAATGAAAAAAGATGAAACGATGGAGAAAGGCAGCGCGCCTGAAGGAAAAATTATGGAGCCCGGCCTTATCGGCGGCGGTGTTTCACGTTATTACAATTGGGACAAAAAAATGTTTGACAAAGCTGCTGCGGAAGGCAAGACAATTTACCTTGAGTTTTCGGCAAATTGGTGCCCTACCTGCCAGAGTCAGGAACCACATTTAATTGCGGGCTTTGCAGCGTTGAATGACCCGAATGTGGTTGGCTTCAAGATTCATTACAAGGATGACCAGTCGACTCCTGAGAGCCAGACCTTGATTGAACAATACCAGATTGCATACCAGCACACCAAGGTAATTATTAAGAATGGCAAAGTGGTCAAGAAGAGTCCGGAAGCCTGGAATAAGGACCGCTTCCTTCAGGAAATTAAAGCCATCCAGGGTGCTGCATAAATGGCCCAGCTTTCTTTTTTTATTTCATTTATCGCAGGCATAATTTCATTTTTCGCTCCGTGCATCCTTCCAATTATTCCGGCATTCCTTGGCTTTTTGGCAGGCCAGAAGGTTGAAGAAACATCCCGCTGGAAGTTATTCGGCCACAGTTTCCTCTTCGTCCTCGGATTTGGCACAGTATTTTCAATTGTCGGCGTGCTGTTGAACGGCATTCTCGCAAATGTTGCGTATACCGCGCAGACGTGGCTGAGCCGCGTTGCCGGAGTCATAATTATCTTGTTTGGCTTTTATCTGCTCGGCTTTATCAAGCCCGAGTTTTTGCAGAAAGAGCACAAATTCAAAATTCATAAATTCAAAAGCCGCGCGCTGACAAGTTTCCTGTTCGGTGCTGCTTTTGCCGTTGGCTGGACGCCGTGTGTTGGCGCAGTGCTTGGCTCAATTCTTGCCTTGGCAGCGTCAATGCCAGGCAGCGCTTTCGGGCTGCTGCTGTCATATTCGCTTGGTTTGGGCATTCCGTTCCTGATTGTCGGCATATTCGCGCAGGAATTTATCGGATGGATTCAAAAACACAGCGCATTCCTGAAATACTTCAACATGGTAGTTGGCCTGCTCATCGTTGCATTAGGCGTGTTGGTCTTTACCAATAATCTATCATTGGTTGCAGGCAGTTTCAGCTTCCTGAACAGGTTTTTGTTAAAATAAGGGAAAAACTAATAAACATCGACGAGAGAAAACAAACGGGATGGCGCGTTTTATTGATGAATTTGAGGGGGCATTGAAAGCCGGTGGACTGCATGATGAGATAGTTGGAGGTTCATTTGCGGATTTTAGGGAAAAGTTCTATAGCAACGGATGGTCTGCACGGGAGCCGTTTATTATTTTGAACGATCGTGGAATCGGACAGGCTTTGAAGCGTAGATTGATACGCTCTGATGTGAAGACTGATGACGTGCAAATCCAGCCTGCATCCCTGGATTGCAAGATTGCTGATGTAGAAATCGATGATAGCCCTATAGAATTGTTTGGAAATTTTGGCACTCCGAAACATATGGATGAATTTGGAATTCCTGCTTATTCATCTGCGGACGTTGCTTTCACTCAGCATTTCAGTTATAATGTAACGAATTTTCATCCCGTGGTAATTTTGCGTTCAAGCCTTGGGCGTGTGGGCGCTGCACCTCTTATGCATGCTTTGTGGAATGTCTGGACAGAAGATGATGTTAAAAAATCTGGCGCACATGTCGCGAATTACAGTCCGAACAATATAGTGTTAGAACGCGGAGAGCGTTTTGCTCAGATTTTATGGGGATTATCGTATAAAGGCATAGTTGATGAGGAGAAAGCTCTTGATTTTCACGCCAAAAAGTTTTTGGGTATGGCCAACTCGCTCGAGTCAGGTGTTGAGGTTTTAAACGAGAATCTCTTGCGCGACATGGCGAATAATGGTCTTTACACGATAAGTCCTATTCTGACTCTGCGCAAAGGACATATCGTATTACATGCATCTAACGAAGCTTATCGTTTCAGGGATGTTGGAAGGGTGAAATTAAGTGAAAAGCGCACTGATTTGCTTGAGCCTGTGGACATCAGCAATGGCTATACGCCAAATCCTGGCGAGCACTTACTTGTTAAAGCTGTTGAGCAACTGAAATTGTCGGATAGGGTGGCTATTGATTTCTTGGAACGACCGCCTTTAACTTTATTGGATGAAAGTGAGCGTGAGGAGAAATTGCGCACACAATTTACAGCTACAAATCTTGTCAACGCCGGATGGTTCGACCCTGGATATGAGGGCATTTACATGGCGCACGTGAAAAACGTCGACAAATTGCAGACTGATATTCGTCCTGGAGACCCAATTGGCTTTGGCGTTTTGTTTTACTTCCCTAAAGGAGTTGAACGGCCATATGGAAGCAAAGCATTGCAATCGCATTATCAGGGTGCGAAAACTGCACAGGTGTTGCAGAACAAATGAAAACAAAAACAATCTGGCTTATTGTCTTGCTGGTGTTGGTTATCGGCGCAATTGTCTACTTGCAGCCAAAGATGAAGGAAATAAAACGTGTTGTGCCGATTGACAGGCAGTCAGTTGCTCCATCGACAGAAAAACAGGGTGAATTGGAAGCGAAAAAGATGCCCGCATATGTGCCGCAGAAGAAGTCAGGAACGCTGTCCCCTGAACTGGTAGGCATTGCCGGCTACATTAACACAGACAATATTACTATTAGTGAACTCGTCGGCAAAAAAGTAATTCTGGTTGACATCTGGACGTACAGCTGTATTAACTGCCAAAGAACACTGCCGTACATAGTCGCATGGTATGATAAATATCACGACAAGGGCCTTGAAATTATCGGTGTGCATTCTCCCGAGTTTGATTTTGAGAAAAAATATGATAACGTCAAGCGCGCAACGGAAAAATGGAACATCAAATACCCGGTTGTGCTTGATAACGACCACGCAACGTGGGATGCATTTGGAAACAGATACTGGCCGCACAAATACCTGATTGATATCGATGGCTATGTTGTCTGGGATCATATCGGTGAAGGTGGCTATGATGAAGCTGAAAAGAAGATTCAGGAATTACTGGAAGAACGAACACAAAAGCTTGGAATGAACGAGAGCATTCCGACAGAAGTGTCAAAGGTGATTGCGCCAACCATCAATTCATTTATGATTGGCACGCCAGAAATTTATTTGGGCGCCGAGTTTACCAGAGGCAACTTTGGAAATGAAGAAGGGCTGCCGGCAAATGAAGAAGTTGAATACACGTTGCCGTCAAAAATCTCTTTCAATGACGTTTACTTGGAAGGCAGGTGGTTTGTTGACAATGATAATGTCAGGTTAGTCAGCGATACCGGCAAGGTTGTGCTGAAATACAGTGCAAAGAACGTGAACATTGTCGCGTCAGCCGATCCGAGCAGTGAGCTTACAGTGAAAGTAGATGACAAAGTTATTGGTATGCAGAAGGTTGACGCAGAAGATCTTTATTCTTTGATTGACTCTGAGTACGGCTCGCATACGTTATCTTTTGATGTGAACGGTTCTGGATTCAAACTATATACATTTACGTTCGGTTAATTGTAATTTTATATAATTTCTCATGGTTAATTATAAATCGTTGACCATCTATATAACCGTTTATGAGCGAGTTTGCGGGTTTTTGGGAAACTGAATTAGAGAAAGTAGTTCAGAAACTTGCCAAGGGGGGCGCTGCCCGGGTAATTGACCACGAGGGCAGGGAAGTTATTGTTAGGGTTGAAATAATTGACCCTGGTAGAGAGGAAACAAACGATAACGCATGGGCCTGAGGCAATTTTTCTGAAGAAAGTGTTGAATTCTAACTAGTTTACTTGCTGACCATCTGATGATAAATGCCTTTCACTGATTCTACCATTTTGTCAGCAGCGCCGGTATAATACGCGCCTGCACCAATAAGCATGAGAGCGACCGCGCCAAGGCCTGCTGCGCGCCAGTTGCGCTGTATGTTTGTATAATGGTTGCTGTGCTGTGATGGAATAAATGTTTTCGGAACGTAAGAACCATAAGTATGGCTTGGAAGCTTTCCTTTCTCAATGCGCTGGATATCTTTAATTAAGGCATCCCAGTTTGAATATCGCTTGTCAGGGTTCGGGTGCATTGCGCGAGCAATTACTTGCTCGATTCCTTCGCTTTTGATATCCTGCTCAGTAACAATGCTTCCGAGTTTGTGCGGTCTTTTCTGTGCAAGGTCTATGATTTGTATAAGTCCAAGTTCGTCGCAGTTTTGCCCAAGGGGATTTTGTCCAGTTAGATATTCGTACATTGTTGAGCCGAGTGAAAACTGGTCTGTTTTCCAGTCAAGGTGTTTTGGATCCTTTGCTTGTTCTGGGCTCATGTAATATGGCGTGCCCATGGGCATTCCTGTTTTTGTGCGGTAATTCAACGTTGCTTGATCAATTTTCATGATGCCAAAATCTGCTATTTTTATTTCGGGCCTGCCGTGGTTTCCGCGGTAGAGAATGTTATCCGGCTTGACATCTCGGTGTACGATGCCGAGCTTGTTCACTTGCCTGAGCCCTTTGGCAACGCTCTTGAAAACGTGCAAGTAATAACTGATTGAATTGCCGCGTGCGGTTGCAGGGTCGAGCATGCCGTCCATTTGTTCTATAATGGTGTATGGCATGTTCCCTCTTTTGGTCGCGCCGTGCGCAAGGTGGTAAGCGACATTGTCGTGCCTGAGGCCTAAAATAAAATCCGTTCTTTCATCTCTCAAATTGACATTTACAGAAAATTTTGAAACTCGGACGACAACAGGGATTTTTGAGCCGGATAATCCGATTGAGCTGTATATTTCTCTGAGTTCTTTTTCAAGCTGTGAGCGCTTGAATTCTTTTGCTTTGGCAAGCGCTGATTCTTTCTTTTCCCTCCATTTATCAAAAGCGTCTGACTGCCCGGTTTCATCAGTTGTTACGCGCAGGCGCTGGTGCATTATGAGAGGAACGTACAATTTGCGAAGGCCTTCTACTGGCATTTTGTCAAGGTCAGAATATCCAAAGAAGACAGTTCCTTCTCCGCCGCTTTTTGACTTTCCCGCATTATCATCATCAAAGAATGTGCCTTCAGCTTCTGGTTCTTCTGCATCCAGCACCCATTTCATTTCGCCGGGCACCTTTTTTGCTATTTGCGTGAATAGATATTCCGGGTCCATCATAGACTATATTATGCAGAAGCCCCTTATAAACCTTTCTATTTTTAATCACTACATAGTGACTACAAATAGCCTTTGTGTAGTGTAGTATATGAGTCTTTAAATAACCCGAAATATCGTCTGAAAACGGGTGATTATATGGCAAAAAAGGAAGAAGTTGGTATGATAAAGCGCCAGATAGCAGCGCTAAACGAAAAACTCGTTGATTTGAAGGACAAGAGTTCGGACGTTATTGCAGAAAACCCGTTAAAATCCACTTTAATCGCATTTGGTGTGGGCATAGTTGCAGGGGCTGTCTTGCTGAAATTATTGGAGAAAAAATAATGCTTGAAGCAGTTACGAATATTGTTGTTAAAGAAATCAATGGTGCGGTAAACAGGGTAGTAAACGCCGTTCAGCGCAGAATTATTCGCATGGCGCTCAAAACATTCTTCATTATCGCCGGATTGACAGCTCTCGCAATTGGCCTTATTTTAATGGGCGCCAAGTATGTGGGACTTGACCTTATGCTAGTGGCTGTTGGTTTTTGCCTGCTTGTGGCTTTCTTCTTCGCGTAAGATTATTTCGTGGCGCTGTACAGAGCGCAAATATTCATACAATCCAAGAATTACTGTTTTTGAAATGACATAAACCGGAATCGCAATTACCAATCCAAGAACGCCCATGATTTCTCCGCCAACAAGCGTAATAAGTACAACCATGAATGGGTGCACGTCAACAAAGTGTCCGATCAAGTATGTTTGCAGCACTGCATCGTCAATGATGCGTGCTATCAAGACAACAAGTACTCCAAATCCCAAAAGAACGTAATTGCCCTGCAAAAGTGCGATAAGTGCAACTGGCGCAATGGTCAAAAGCGGCCCCAGGTATGGAATCAAGTTCATCAGTCCGCCGATTAATGCTATAAGCAATGCCATTGGAAGGCCGATTGCCCAGAATCCTATTGCGTAAATGACTGTTATGATGACTGTTTCAAGGCTTTTTGCAAACACGTATTTTTGGATGCTGTAGACGATGCTGTGGCCGACTGAGACGGCCACTTCAAAGTAGTCGTTCGGAATATTGTCAATTATGCTTTTTCTGAGGTTTTTGCGTGAGGCAAGCAGCGTAACTGACATAAGTACTATTGTAAACATGCTTGCGAGCAGTGAGCCTGAGTGTGCGATAAACTTGGCAAGTGAAGCTGTAAGCTTTTCTTTTACTGTTTCATACAATGGCGTGATAAAGGGCATTGTTTCGCTTAAATCAGTTATTTGCTGGTTAACCTGTTCAGTCAAGTGTGGAAGATCGCCTGCAAGTGAATGCAATTGGCTGAATGTTGGAATTGCAACAAACAAGACGCCTGCAAGTACTATGACTGCAAATGACAATGTCAAAAACAAGTATGCCCATACGCCGGTTATCTTTTTTCTTTCAAGTATGTCCAAAAACTTGTCCACGATTAAGTAAACCAAAAA
>JBGPJV010000023.1:0-9644 GCA_041485605.1 Candidatus Nanoarchaeia archaeon
CCATTGGTGCCATACGATGGACCGGTTGACGTATTCTAAAAAGGAAATTCAGGAGTTCATCAATCAAAACTTCATTCCCATTCGCGTTGATACTGATGCACGTCCTGACATTAATGACCGTTACAATGTCGGTGGCTGGCCGACAACGGCAATTCTTGCTAATGATGGCGAGATTGTTTCTGCAGCAACATATGTTTCACCAGAGCAGATGATTTATTTTCTGGAGCAATCTATTGAGCGTTTCAAGAAATACAAGCCTTCAAAAAAGAAGAAAGCCGCAAAAGAAATATCGCTTGATTTCAATTCTGAAAACTTTTACGACGTTGTCAAATCTTATTATGACCCGGTTAATGGAGGCTTTGGCCTTGAGCCAAAGTTTCCTAATAATGAACTTCTCAGTTATCTTGAATGGCGCGTTATGAAATATAAGGATTCTGGCGCAAAAAAAATGCTTGACAAAACTCTTTCAGCGATGCTCGATGGCGAGCTTTTTGACAACGCTGCCGGCGGGTTTTACAGATACGCGACCGAGCAGAACTGGACTATTCCGCATTTTGAGAAGATGCTTGAGGACAATGCGAAAATGCTGATTGATTACGTTTACGGGTACAGGTTTTTCAACAAGAAGGAATATCTTGAAGCTGTCGAAAAGACATTTTCGTGGATGATGTCAATGATGTACGACAATAAGGGTGTCTTCTACGGCAGCCAGGATGCTGATGAAGCTTATTGCAACTTGCCGTTATCAGAAAGAACGCATCACGAGCAGCCTTCTATTGACAGGACGATTTATACTGATGCTAACTCTGCTTTGGCGCTTGCCTTGTTTGAAGCGTCAACACTTGACAAGAAATATTTGGGTGTCGCGCTCAAGCTGCTTGAATCATTGTACAAATTAAGTTATCGCGGCGGTGTTGCTCACAGTTATCCGTCTGAAAAGCCGCTTTGCTTGTTCAAGGACAGTATTATGCTGCTTGCAGCGCTAATTATGGCGTTTAAGAAAACAAACCGTCTTGAGTGGAAGACAAAGGCTTTGATTGTCGCGAAGGCGGTTGAAAAGTTCTATGACAAGAAGAACGGCGGCTTCTATGATATTCTCGCGTCAAAAGATTCTGTTGGCAAGCTGAAAGAGCGCAGAAAGTCAGTGCAGCATAATGGGTTTGCGGCATTAGTGTTGAAGATGCTGGCTGAAATTTCCAAAGAGCCCAAGTACGAAAAAATGGCGCATAAGAGCTTGCAGGCGCTTTCCAGCCAGGCTGTGGTGCTTGGTCCGAACGCTGCAATGTACGCGATGGCGTACGGCGAACTCAAGTAGCGAAATTCTTTTATATTAATTCTCTGACGAGAAACGTATGGTGCAGATATTTAATCATCACAGCGCATCAGTGCTTCCGTATCACGTTGACGCGCAGGGAACTTTGCGGTTTGTTACTGAGCAAAAAGATCCTCAATTCAAAGAGCCATTTTTCAATGCCGGCCATATTTTTCAGGGCGGCAATTTTGAGAAGGGCATACATTTTGATAAGTCGCCTTTAGAAACGCTGGAAAGGGAAGTGAGAGAGGAATATTGGCTTGCTTTTGAAGATCCGCGGTCATTGAACGATTTGCACGGGCAGGAGTTCATGACGAGAGAGCCAAATCTAGCTGCAAAGTATGAAGCGAAAAGCATTGCCAGAATCAAGCGCGCAGTGCCAATCTTGCTGAACGATGTGAAACACGCCAATGATTATAGCGTGACAGTCAATCCGCCAATCGTCAAGGCGCCGCAAACCTATGGTGCAACAGTTTTTGTGAAAGAGCTGTCAACTGCTGAGTTTGGAGAGCTGGAAGCGTTAATCAAGGAGTTTGATGGCCGGCTGACGACTGATAATTTGAAGTGGGGAAGCAGGATTTCAATTAATTCTGTGCGTGATCTTAACTCGAGAAATGAGAAGTTTGCGTGGGGATACGATAAAATCATCAACGATTTGCTGAAGCGCCACAGACTGCCCCAGCAGCCGTTTGGCATTGTGCGTGAAATGACCTTGGTGAACGTTGAGGAGCTGAACTATTGGCAAGAGCAAGCATCTCCTGGCGTACTGACATATGCATTGCTTGAAAAGTCAGGATATCAGTATCTTGATAAGAAAAAGAAGTAAGTAATTTATAGTTGAATTCTCGAATTTATCATATGCAAATAGCTTCCGAAGTCAAATCCGCGGACGGCACAAGAAAGTTCTTGATCGAATTAGCTGATGGCAAAAAAGTAGAAAGCGTCCTTATTCCTCATAAGAGAACATTGTGCGCGTGTATTTCTTCGCAGGTTGGCTGCGCGATGAAATGTTCATTCTGTGCAACTGGCCAAATGGGTTTTTCCAGGCATCTCACGACAGAAGAAATTGTCGGGCAGTTATCTTTAATGCAATCTGTTTCAGAACAAAAAATTACAAATATAGTTTTCATGGGCATGGGTGAGCCTTTGCACAATTATGATAATGTGCTGGGCGCAGTAAACGAATTCAGAAAGCAGGCGTACAGCTGGCAGAAGATTACTGTTTCTACCGTCGGTATTCCTGAAAAAATAAAACAATTGGGCAAAGATACACGGTGCCAATTTGCATTGTCATTGCATGCTCCAAATGACGAGTTAAGAAGTAAAATTGTGCCGTTAAACTCAAAATACTCGATAAAGGAAGTCCTGGATGCCTGCAAGGAATTTCCTTTCTCAAAGCGCGGGCCATTAATGATAGAATATGTTTTACTCGCAGGCGTTAACGATAAATCAGAACACGCAAAAGAATTGGCAGAATTATTGCGCCCTTTCAAGCACATTGTTATCAATCTTATTCCGTATAACGCAGTCGCTGGAATTTCTTTCACAAGGCCTTCAGAGGATGCTGCAAAGGCGTTCAAGCAGGCATTAATTGGCTATGGCTACAAAACAATTATCAGGACGACAAAAGGCATTGACAAGAACGCCGCGTGCGGCATGCTGACAACGAAACCATTGAAAGTTTTGTCATAAAGTTTTTAAAGGGCAGTTTTTATGGTCGGTATAGGTGAGTGAAGATGACAGAATATATAGATGGACTAGATAGGGCAACATACATGTTCGCAAAGGACGGCAGGGTATTTAGCCCGAAGAACGATGATTCTAAGAAGATTGTTGCAGCGTTTTTGGGTGTTGTCAAGCAGGCTGATGAATTGAGCTGCATTGTTGATGAGCAAGTGCGCGGCAGTGTTCACAACGCGAAAATAAAGCACATTGACACGTTCGCAGAAGCGACCTTGTCTATTAATTACGGCGGCTTGCATGGCTATCATGCAAAAGTCACGTTGGGCAACGGACAGCAGGTTGCAGTCGATGGCGGTTCTGATACCGCAATTAGAAGGATTGTCAACTATCTGAAAATACCAAAACCTGTAGAGAAGAAAACGCCAACGCGCAAAGTGCCGGTAGTAACCAATGACATGGTCGGTGCAGAGTCGCATCCGCACGACCAATATGCGCATTTGGAACAGAAATTTGAAGAGTGATTTCTTTTTCTTTTTATATAGTCTATTCGCATAAGATTTATAAACAATTCAGCGCCAACTTCACGTTACTGCCGGGGTAGTGCAGTGGTCTAGCACGCGAGCCTGTCGCGCTTGCAACCCGGGTTCAAATCCCGGCCCCGGCGTACTTTTCGGGCTTTGCCCCTGCATTGTTTTGTGAAGGATTTGAACCCTCGGGTTCATCGCGGAAATCCAAAGGATTTCCGAGAACTTGGCAAGCTTCACTTGTCCAAGTAATCCCGGCCCCGGCGTATTATATATTCTGCAAAGGTAGCTTAAAACCGTAACCTTTATAAACCCCCTCCTTTCCCTCTGGTTCTATTGTTACAGGGTAGTGCGCACAATGGGGTCAAACATCACACAATTCTCTCACATTCATACCAGTCTATACGAATATCGCTATCAGTTGAGTGAAACACAATCAATGGGCCGGTAGCTCAGTCTGGTAGAGCATCCGCCTTTTAAGCGGATGGTCACGGGTTCAAAAGTCATGGGCTCCTGCCTATGGTTGATAGTCCCGTCCGGCCCGTTATACTGAAAAACAATGGCAAAGTTTGACGTAACAAAGCATGAACTTGTACCGAAGCAAGCAAAGCTCTCTGAGAAAGAGATGAAAGAGCTCTTCGAGAAATATTCTATCGACCTGCCGAACTTGCCAAGAATTTTCAAGACCGATCCTTCAATCCAGAATCTTGACGTTAAAGACGGCGACGTCGTAAAAATCTCACGAAAGTCTCCGACTGCCGGAGAAACTCACTTTTATAGGCGGGTGGTGGCATGACTGTAGCAAAAACGCTCATAAAGAAGTTCTTTGAAGAAAACAGTTTTGTTAAGTCCAACATTGAAAGTTTCAATCATTTTGTTGAAAAAGAGCTCAACAACGTTCTTGAAGAAAACAAGGAAATCGAGCCAACAATTATTCCGCCAAACGTTGAAAGCTTTAAAATCAGATTGGACAAAATCTGGGTTACCAAGCCGGAAATCACTGAAGCAGACGGCAGCAAGAGAAACATTTTCCCCGCGGAAGCCCGTTTGAGAAAATTAGCTTATGCCGCTCCTATTTTTATTGAAGTTTCAGCGCATGTCAATGAAGTGCAGAGAGAATCTTTCACAACACAAGTCGGCAGCCTGCCAATCATGCTGCACAGCAATTATTGCCACTTGAACAAATTGTCACGCCAGGAATTGATAGAAAAAGGCGAAGACCCGAACGAGCCGGGCGGGTACTTCATTATTAACGGTACAGAGCGTGTCCTTGTCAACATTGAAGATTTGGGCGCAAACCGTTTCCTTGTTAACGAGGAATCAGGCGGCGTAACAGACTTCATCGGCAAATTGTTCAGCGAGCAGGGTTCTTACAAGATTCCGCACACTGTTGAGAAGATGAAGGACGGCATCTATTATTTGAGCTTCACCAGGGTGAAGCGTGTTCCAATTACTCTTGTCATCAAGGCATTGGGCCTCGTGAAAGACGAGGAAATAATGCAGGCAATCAGCAAGGACAGGCAGTTTGATGAAGTTCTCATTAACTTGTTCGAGTTTGTAGACGTGAAAAACCCGGATGACGCTATGGACAGGATTGCAAAGCTCATCGGCATCACGCAGACGAGAGAAATCCGTTTGGAAAGAATGATAGAGCTCATTGACAAGTATTTGCTGCCGCACATTGGCGCAAAGAAAGAAGATCGCATGACAAAAGCGCAGAACTTGTGCAAGATGCTTAAGAAATATATTGTGGTCGCGCGAGGCGAAGCGCCCTTGACTGATAAAGACCACTATATGAACAAGCGCATCAAGATGTCGGGCGATTTGCTGGCGGATTTGTTCAGGATGAACTTGAAAGTTCTTATCGGCGACTTGCTGTACAACTTCCAGAGAATTGTGAAGCGGGGCAAGTTCCCAAGCATCAAAGTTATCATCCGTGACAAGCTTTTGACTTCAAGAATTTACAGCGCAATGGCAACCGGCAACTGGGTCGGCGGCAGAAAGGGTGTTTCACAAAGAATCCAGAGATTGAATTTCCTTAACACTTTGTCGCACTTGCAGAGAGTTGTTTCTCCGTTGAGTTCATCTCAGGAGAACTTTGAAGCGCGTGAACTGCACGCAACACATTTGGGCAGATTGTGCCCGTCAGAAACTCCTGAAGGTACGAACATTGGTCTCAGAAAGAACTTTAGCATGCTCGCAACCGTAAGCAAAGATTTGCCTGAAGAGGATGTTCTCAAGCAGTTGAAAACAGCCGGTCTCAGGGCGGTGCAAAAATGAGTGAAGTTTACCTGAACGGCAAGTTTGTAGGCGATGTTGAGAACCCGCAGGAGTTTGCAAAGCGAATAAAGCAGGACAGGCGCTCAGGTGCATTGTCAACCAACGTTAACGTGTTTTTTGATGAAATGCTTGATGAAGTTCATGTTGAAAGCTCACGCGGCAGATGCCGAAGGCCGTTGATTGTTGTAAACGAAGGCATGCCTGTCTTAACTGACAAGCACGTCAAGCAATTGCAGAAAGGCGAATTGACTTGGTCCGACCTTGTTGAACAGGGCGTCGTTGAATTTATCGACGCTGGAGAAGAGGAAAACTGTCTTATTGCATTCTCAGATCAGGAAGTGACTCCTGAGCATACTCATTTGGAAATTTCTCCATTGACAATGCTCGGTATAGTGACTGGACTTATTCCATACGGCGACTACATTCAGTCAGCACGTCTCATCATCGGTTCAAGAAACCTGAAGCAATCTATTGGATTATATTCACAAAACTTCCCGGTCAGGATGGATATGGACGTCAGCTTGCTGCACTATCCGCAGATGCCTCTTGTCCAGACAATGATGCATGAATTGTCAGAATACGAAGCGCACCCGAGCGGACAAAATATTGTTGTCGCAATTATGTCTTACAAGGGCTACAACATGGAAGACGCAGTCATTATCAACAAGGGTTCTATCGAGAGAGGATTTGGCAGAAGCACTTATTTCAGGCCTGCAATAAGCGAAGAACTCAGATATTCAGGCGGTTTGATGGATAGTATTTGCATTCCAGACAAGGACGTCAAGGGCTACAAGTCAGAAAGGGATTACCGCTACCTTGAAGGCGACGGTATTGTTTACCCTGAAGCGAAAGTAAAGGAAGAAGACGTCATTATTGGAAAAACATCTCCGCCGAGATTCCTATCAAACTTGGAAGAATACTCATTGGCATCAAACATTCGAAGAGAATCTTCAGCCTCGCTCAGGCACGGCGAAGAGGGCGTTGTTGACTTTGTCGTTTTGACCGAAAATGAGGAAGGCAACAAGCTTGTTCAAGTGAGAATGAGAGACCAGAGAATTCCAGAGGTTGGCGACAAGTTTGTTTCCCGCCACGGTCAAAAGGGAGTTGTTGGTCTTATTGTACCTGAAGCAAACATGCCGTTCAGCGCTTCAGGAATTATGCCGGACTTGATTTTCTCACCGCACGGTATTCCCTCGCGTATGACGATTTCACACTTGATTGAATTAATTGGCGGCAAGACTGCTGCGTTGGGCGGCAGGATTATTGACGGAACAACGTTCTCTGGTGAGCCTGAAATGGAAATCAGAAAGGCGCTTTCATCTCTTGGCTTTAACGAAGCTGGTACAGAAACCATGTACAACGGAATTACGGGAGAAATTTTCGACGCCAAGATTTACGTTGGAAACATGTACTACTTGAAGTTGAAGCACATGGTCGCTAACAAGATTCACTCGCGCGCCCGTGGTCCAATCCAGCTCCTTACCAGGCAGCCGACAGAAGGTCGTGCAAAGGAAGGCGGTCTCAGATTGGGAGAAATGGAAAAGGATACTTTTGTCGCGCACGGCGCAAGCATGCTCTTGAAGGAACGATTTGATTCAGACAAGACAGTTGTTCCGGTCTGCGAGGGCTGCGGCATTATAGCAATTTACGACCAGTTTAAGGACAAGAGATATTGTCCGATCTGCGGTGAGAACGTAGAAATCTCTGACATTGAAATTTCATACGCGTTCAAGCTTATCCTGGACGAGTTCAAGAGCTTGGGTATTTATCCAAGATTGCAGTTGAAGAATAAGTACTGAGGGAAAAAATGCCACGCAAGAAAAAGGAAGAAGTAGCAGCACCAGTTGAAGCTGAAGCTGTGAAGGAAGAGATAGTTGCAGCTGCAGAAAAGGTAGAAGCTCCGGTGAGGGATGAGAAAATCGAAAAGGAGCAGTTCTCGCGTGAGCGCATGGAATCAATTGCACACTATGTATACAAGCAGGTGGCATCCGTTGTGTTTGGTGTTCTTTCTCCTAAGATGATTAAGAAGATGGCGTCTGCAAAGATCGTGACGCCTGAATTGTATGATAGGGAAGGTTATCCTGTTGACGGTGGTTTGATGGACGTTCGTTTGGGCGTTATCGACCCTGGCCTGAGATGCAAGACTTGCGGTTCTAAATTGAAGGAATGCATTGGTCACTTTGGTTATATTGAACTGGCTCGTCCGGTTATTCACGTTAAGTTTGTCAGGATTATCCACTTATTGTTGAAAACAAGCTGCCGTGAATGCGGTCATTTGATGATTGCTCCGGAAAAGTTGGCAAAGGCAAAAGCGCAGCTTGACAAGATTGAAACAGACGAAGGTCCTGAAGCTCGCAGATTGGCAGTCAAGGCATTGATTGACAGTTCAAAGGCCGGCGGAAAGTGTCCTCATTGCAAGGCAAAACAGCAAAAAATCACGATTGAAAAGCCAACTACCTACATCGAAGGTGACAAGCGTATTTCGCCGATTGAAATCCGTGCGCGTTTGGAAAAGATTTCTGATGAAGATGCAGAATTGTTTGGCGTGAATCCAAAGACTGCAAGGCCTGAATGGATGATTCTCACGGTCCTGCCGATTCCGCCAGTTACTGTTCGTCCTTCAATCACTTTGGAATCAGGCGAGCGTTCAGAAGACGACCTCACTCACAAATTGGGCGACATTGTTCGTATCAACCAGCGTTTGTTCGAAAACATCAATGCCGGCGCGCCTGAAATTATCATTGAGGACTTGTGGGACTTGTTGCAGTATCACGTTACAACGTTCTTTGACAACAGCATTGCGCAGTTGCCGCCAGCAAGGCATCGTTCTGGCCAGCCGTTGAAGACAATCACTGAGCGTATTAAGAGCAAGGAAGGCCGTATCCGTCATAACTTGGCGGGTAAGCGTACAAACTTCTGTGCAAGAACTGTTATTTCACCTGACCCGATGCTTGCATTGGATGAAGTTGGTGTTCCAAAGATTATTGCGATGAAGCTTACAGTGCCTGAAACAGTTAATGATTGGAACTTGGCATTCTTGAAGAAGTTTGTCCAGAATGGTCCTGGCACTTATCCGGGCGCTAACTATGTTGTCAGGCCTGATGGAAAGAAAAAGAAAATTACTGAGGAAACAAAAGAAGCTGCTTTGGAAGAATTGCAGCCAGGTTACGTCGTAGAGCGCCATTTAATGGACGGTGACATCGCGATTTTCAACCGTCAGCCTTCATTGCACAGAATGAGCATGATGTGCCACAAGGTCAAGGTTTTGCCGGGCAGGACTTTGAGGTTAAATCCGGCTGTCTGCAACCCGTACAACGCAGACTTTGACGGTGACGAAATGAACCTGCACATTCCTCAGACTGAGGAAGCGCGTGCAGAAGCTGAAATATTGATGGAAGTCCAGACGCAGCTTATCTCACCAAGATACGGTCTTTCAGTTATTGGCTGCATCCAGGATGCAATCAGCGGCAACTATCTTTTGACAAAGCACGGCGAGTTAACTGGGGAAAGGGCAACAATGCTTTTGGCTGCAGTTGGCGTGTATGACTTTGGAAAGATAGCTTCGAAGAAGAAAGTTACTGGGCGGGAAGTCTTCAGCGCATTGTTGCCGGATGGCTTCAATTATGAAGGTGCAGCCCGCACAGGCGATCCGGTTGTTATAAAGAATGGCACGCTGGTGGAAGGAGTTATTGATACGAAAGCTATCGGCGGTGAAGGTGAAGGTCTCTTGCTGCGCAGTTTGCACAAGCAGTACGGCCCTGCCAAGACTATCAGGATTATTCACCAGATTTTCCGTTTGGGTATTGAGTATTTGCTGCAGCACGGCTTCTCTACTGGAATTGCAG
>JBGPJV010000024.1:0-9585 GCA_041485605.1 Candidatus Nanoarchaeia archaeon
TATTATAGTGCCTTTGGGCAGAAGGAATGGTGAGCCAGGACTCCATTCGTGTGCCATAAAAAGTTCAAGCTGCGCGCCGATTTTTCTGTGGTCTCTTTTTTCTGTTTCTTCCAGTAATTTTTCATAATCGTGTAAATCCTTTGTTGACAAAAATGAGATTCCGTAAATTCTGATGAGCTGCTTGTTTTTCGGGTCGCCTCTCCAGTGAGCCGCTGCAATTTTTGTAAGTTTGAACGCTTTTATGTATCCGGTTGAAGGCACATGTGGTCCTTCGCACAAGTCAATGAAATCACCGTCTTGGTACGCGGTTAATTTCCATCCTTTTTTCTTGAATTCTTCAGCGAGTTCCATTTTGTACTGGTTGTCGCCTTCAAACTTTTTGACGTCTGCTAACGTCCAGTCATGTCTTTCAAAATTAAAATTTGCGTTAATAATATCCTGCATTGCTGCTTCAATGGCGGGGAAATCTTCCGGCGTAATTTTCAAATCGTCAAAGTCATAATAGAATCCTTCTTCCACTGGCGGGCCAATGGTTGGTTTTGCTTTTGGATACAATCGTTTGATGGCGTGTGCAAAAACGTGTGCTGTGCTGTGGCGCAATGTGTCCTTGCCGCCTTGGTCTGAAAATGTCAAGATTCTGATTTTCGCGTCTTTTTCTATTGGGCGCATTAAGTCTCTGATTTCCCCATCCAATTCAATTGCAAGCGCGTCTTTTGCTAATCTCTTGCCGATGCTTTCCGCTGCCTGCATGCCTGTGCTTTTGTCCGGCAGCTGCAGTACTTTTCCATCTGGCAGTGTTAGTTTAAGCATAAAAATTTGTGATAGCAATATGTTTAAAAATGTTGTTGTAAATAGGGAGAGTATGCTCAAATCGCTTCGTGCTGAACTGAAAAGAAATGCCGACAAAACTTACAACTACAATATGTTCTTTAAGGAGCCAATAAGGGCTTACGGAGTTCGTTATCCGGTTTTGAGAAAAATCGCAAAGAAATATTTTCCTGAAATTCTTGACAATTGCGACCTTGAGGAGCTGTGCGATGAGCTTTGGAAGTCAGGCTTCCACGAGGAAGCAGTTGTTGCAGTGTATTGGGCAAATCGCGGCAACATTGCAAGCATCGCGCTCATGAAAGAATGGCTGGACAGATATGTTTCTAACTGGTCTCAGGTTGATGACATCTGCCTGAATGTTCTTGGTCCTATTCTTGAAAAATCTCCTGAAAAAGTTTCTGAGATTAAAAGCTGGCATAGCGCGAAAAGTTTGTGGACTCGCCGTGCATCTGCTGTTGCGTTTGTCGTTCCCGGCCGGCACGGTAAATATCTGAAAGATATTTTTGAGGTGTCAGAAAAATTACTGCTTGACAAGGATGATTTGGTTCAGAAAGGTTATGGCTGGGCGCTGAAGGAAGCAAGCAAGCCTCATCAAAAAGAAGTTTTCAATTTTGTGATGAAGCACAGAAAAGAAATGCCGCGCACGGCGTTGAGATATGCGATTGAGTTGATGCCAAAAGAATTAAAGCAGCGCGCAATGGAAAAAGTTTAAATAGAGCGCGTGCTAGAAAAGAGTTGAAAAATGGTGATGCAGGAATTCCTTGATGTTGTTGACGAGAGCAATGAGATAGTTGGTGCTGCTCCGATTGATGAGATTTATTCAAAGCGCTTGAATCACAGGATTGTGCACGTTCTTATTTTTAATGACAAGGGAGAAATTTTCATGCAGCAGCGGTCTGCGAAAAAAGCATTCTGCCCAGGGCATTGGGTGACGTCTGCTGGCGGCCACGTGCAGAAAGGCGAAACGTATGAACAGGCTGCAAAAAGAGAAATGAAAGAGGAGATTGGAATTAGTGTTCCATTGACAAAAATTCACGAAAGCCCGTACGATCATTACAAGATGCGCAAGTTCTTGCAGGTGTTCAGGGGAATTTCTGAAGGTCCTTTCAAATTCAATGAGGAAGAAGTCGCCGGCGGAAGATGGTTTTCTGTTGCAGATGTGCGCGATATGGTTAAGAAAAACCAGTTAGTGCATCCTGAATTAGCTCACGTTATTGAAAAATTGTATCCGTGACGCAATAAGTTTATATATTAATTTTCATAATTCGCTTTAAAAGAGGTGTTGATATGAAATGGTTCGTTTTGTTAATGGTTTTATCTGCAGGAATTGTTCTTTCTGCCGTGATGGTTGTTGCAGGTGATTGTAAGGCTGATTGTGTTGATAATTGCGTGAAGAATGGCGGCGCTGAAAATGATTGTTCTGAGAAGTGTGCAGCGGATTGCGCAGGTTACAATCAAAATGCGCCAAGCTCTCCGAGCTATCAAACTCCCACTTACAATATTCAGCCAGTCAGTCCCGCTGCGATTCCTCCGAGACCACGTGTTGGAAGAAGTATCAACATAGATACCACTTCAATAAATATTCCGATTGGACAGCCAAGCCCTCCTCCGATTGATTGCAACCAGCAGTGCGCAGGGGCTTACCGAACTTGTATGGCCGGTTGCGGTCAGGGATGCGCGCCTAATATAGGATATGCGCAGCCGTCTGGGTATGCACAACCTTCTGGCTATGCGCAGCCATCGTCCGGCTATGTTCAGGCAGTGCCTGCAATACCTCAAGGGTGCAATGATGCCTGTTCTACACTTATGGACGCCTGTGTCGCTAAAACGTCAAATATTGGAATGTGCAAAAATGAAGAAAGTACTTGCGTGACGGATTGTGTTAAGACTGGAAAAATTCCACTAATTTCTGCTGTTCCTGCCACAGGCGGTGCCGTTGCAGGTTCACCCGTGTGGGGCAGAATGTGGTCTTGGTTGCGATAAACAGCAACCTTTATAAATAACCCCTCTCGACCAATAGTCATTCTGGATGCTTCAATAGAACATCCAAATACGACCGCGAGGTCAAAAACTATGGCAATGCATGACGTTGATGCAACACTGCTTATCAAGCGTGTTGCTGAGGAACTGAAAAAGGAACCGCAGATTAAGCCTGCAGCTTGGGCGCCGTTTGTCAAGACAGGAATGTCAAGAGAGCGTGCTCCTGTGCAGAGTGACTGGTGGCACGTCCGTGCAGCTTCTATTTTGAGAAAACTCTTTGTTCTTGGTCCTATCGGGACGCATAAACTTCAGACGCTGTATGGCGGAAGAAAAAATGAAGGTATGGCTCCTGAGCATTTCCATCCAGGCGCGGGAAATAACATTAGAAAAATTTTGCAGCAGTTGGAAAAGTCAGGTTTTGCAAAGCAGACTGTAAAGGGCGTTCACAAAGGAAGAATAGTTACGCCAAAGGGCCATCAAATGCTTGAAGCTGTTGCTGCGGTCATAATGAAGGAACAGGGAATTGTCTTGCCGACAAAGCCGAAGGAAGCTCCTAAAGAAGAAAAAGCCGCCGCTGAAGCGCCTGCTGAAAAGGTTGCAAAAAAGCCTCGCGCTCCACGAAAGAAAAAGGAGGAAGCTCCGGTAGCTGCACAATAAAATGCCAAGTCATAAACATCCTGCACGAAAGAAGCGTTTGATCAAGCGTATGAAGCAGACGCGCTGGGCGCCGTTCTGGACAATACCTAAAACATTTGGCAAAGGCAGGCGAGTGCATCCTGGCAGGCTTACTGCAATCAAGCGACACTGGCGCAGGACAAAGTTGAAGGTCTAAAATGGAACGAACTTACACAATTCCGCTCAGAAAAGGCTGGCTGAAAGCTCCAAGATACCGAAGGGCAAAGAAAGCAGTCAACACGCTCAAGGAATTCTTGGTGCGGCATATGAAAAGCGAAGATGTCCGCGTAATGCCGGAATTGAACTTGGAAATCTGGAAGCACGGAATGAAGAATCCTCCGTCAAGAGTTAAGGTAAATGTTTCTAAGGACGACAAGGGTGTTGTGAAAGCACAGCTCTTTGGCGTGTCAATGGTACAGGAAGTCAAGGAAGAGAAGAAAGGCATTGTCAAGAAGCTTGCTGAAAAAATGACTGGCAAAGAAGCAAAGCCGGCTGAAGCGCCTAAAGCAGACGCTAAGCCAGCCGCGCCAAATAAGGCACCTGCAAAGAAAGTCGAGCCAAAGCCGGCATAAGTTTTTAACTCATTAATTAATTCTCAATACTATGGGATTACTGCCTTTCGAAAAAATAAAACGCGAAGTTCTCATCAAGCGCGAGGCAGAGACCGACCCAAAGTATGGCTGTAATCCGTATGAAAGAAAGATGCAGGACATTCTTGAGTATGGTGTTATTGACCTTAACAAGCCAAAAGGCCCGACATCTCATATGGCGTCTGCTTACGTGCAAAAAATTTTGCATATTGAAAAAGCCGGCCACGGCGGCAGCCTTGACCCAGGAGTTACCGGAATTCTTCCTGTAGCGACCACGCATGCAACAAGAATCGTGCAGGCATTGTTGACTGCAGGAAAGGAATACGTCTGCATAATGCACCTGCACAAGCCAGTGCCGCAAGAAGAATTGGAAAAAGCTTTGAAAGAATTCACTGGAAAGATTATGCAAATGCCTCCAGTTAAGTCCGCAGTTGTCAGGAAAGAAAGAGAGCGCGAAGTATACTATCTCGACATCATTGAAATTGAAAACCAGGATGTTCTTTTTAGGATGGGCTCGCAGGCAGGCACTTATGTCAGAAAATTGTGCCACGATGTTGGGAAAAGATTGAAAGTTGGCGCGCATATGGCGGAGCTTATCCGTACAAAGGCCGGCCCGTTTACTGAGAAAGATTGGGTTTCACTGCAAGATTTAGAGGATGCGTATGCTTTTTGGAAAGATAACGGCAACGAAAAATTTTTAAGGCATTGTATTCGCCCGGTTGAGTTTGCCGTGCAGCACCTGCCAAAAATCTGGATTCAGGACAGCGCAATTGATACTGTTTGCCACGGCGCAAGCTTGAATGTTCCAGGCGTTGTAAAAATTGATTCTGAGATTGACAAGGATGACATTGTTGCAGTCATGTCATTGAAAGACGAGCTTGTTGCTCTTGGAACTGCAGTAATGACTACAGAACAAGTAATGACTGAAAACAAGGGGTTGTGCGTGAAAATTGACAAAGTTTTCATGGCGCCCGGAACATATCCGAGGCAGATCATCCCTAAGAAAGAGTAAGCAACATTTATAAAAGAGATTTTCTTCTTGAAGCGTATAAAGGGGTGTTTCAAATGAAAAAAGTATTTCTTCTCATCACAGTGTTATTGGCCGCAATTTCTGTTGCAGCGCAGTCTGATTTAATGTCCGCCCAAGGAATATCCGCTGGCCCGGGAAAACTGTATACTGTCTCAAGCGATGTGTATGGAACGACTTGGGGGCAGTGTGCGGGCGCATGCACTAATCAGTGCTTGGAGGCAAAGCAGGGCACGCGCGAGAAATGCGATAAAATGTGTTTTGAGAAATGCCATCCTCAGCCTGATGTCATAACAAGGAAACTGCCGCCGATAGCAATGCCGCCAAAACCCTTGCCTCCAATCAGGCCGGAGCCAAGAACTTGCGACGACATTTGCGCTCAAAAATTCAAGGTTTGCGAGGACAGCCAAAGAGATATTGATTGCAAATCATTATTCGGTCAGTGCGCAAACGCGTGCCAGCCGCAGCCAACAACCTGTGAAGGAAAATGCAGAATGGTAGAGAAAGAATGTATGGACAATGGCGGCAGTAGAGAAATGTGCAATGATGAAACGAAGAAATGCATGACGCAATGCCAGCCCCAGCCAATGTCGTGTGACCAGAAGTGCGCGGTGATGATAAAGGATTGTAGAAGCATTGGCGGCAGTGATGAAGATTGTGGTTTGAAGATGAAGGAGTGTGTACGCAGGTGTAATCCGCAGCAGGAATGTCCGCCAGCAGGCGGATGTGATACGAACTGTGCTGATGGATACTATAAGTGTTCTGAGATAGCAAAAACAATGAAAGCAGAAGCAGGCGACCCTGCAACGGTGTTGGAATATTATATGATGAAATGCCGTAAAGGCGTTGCTGAGTGCCTCGATGCGTGCAGGCCGGGTGAAGCTCCACAGCCTTCCCGCATGCGCTGTGAGGGTTGCGCAACAATCAAAGATGAATGTGTGGCGGCAGGTGTTGATGAATCTTCATGCAAATTAAAAGTTGATGAGTGCATGCGCCGATGCAATCCGGAAAGTCAGCCTGAAACTGGGCAAATGCGCCGGCCTGAGCGAACTAACACTCCATCAGTTAAGGAAACAGGAGATGTCGGCCTCTTAGGCAGAATCTGGCACATTTTTACCGGCTGATTTTTTTCTTCTTTTTCTCTCTTTTCTTGATACACAAACTATTTAAAGCAGTGTACTAAAATGTATACTGACTAAAGAGTGAGTAAAGTAATACGCCATGGCAACATTTGGACCGTTTAGTGTAGGCAACCCTTCAGGGCTTTGGGCTTTGTTAGCGTTAATTCCACTCATCATTCTCTACCTTATAAGGCCTAAGCCCAAAATGATGCCGATTCCAAGCTTGATGTTTTTCCTTAAGTCTTCTGGCGCTCGAAAGCTTACAAGTTTCCTGAAGCAGATAACTCACGACTGGCTGTTCCTTATCCAGCTGCTGCTGCTTTTGGCTGCATGTTTAACATTTGCCCAGCCGTTCACGAAATACCAGCACGACATTACCGCTTCCAACACAGTCATTGTTTTAGATGTCAGCGCTTCTTCGCAGGTGGAGGAAGGCAGCAGAACGCGGTTTGACCTTGAGGTAGCGCAGGCGAAAAAAGTATTGGGCTCAAAGAACACGATTATTCTTGCAAAAGACGTGCCGTTTATCGCGCTCCAGGACGCTTCTGCAGAAGAGGCAACAAGGTTCCTGAATGGGCTGCGGCCAAAGGAAACGCCGACAAAGCTGGGCGAGGCAATTATTCTGGCGGGAGAAACATTGAGTGAAGGCCGTGTAGTCGTCATTAGTGATTTCATCAATACTGGCGGTCAGGATCCTGAAGTTGCAAAATCTGTCCTGCAGAGCAAGGGCATCGTGGTTGATTTCATCAACATTGCAGGAACGCCGAGAAGAAACGTGGGCATTATCAAACTTGATGCCGGCAACGACCAGACTACCGTGTATGTGAAGAACTATGATGATGCCAAGATAAGCGTTCCACTGAATGTGGGTTCGTCACGAACAACCTTGAATGTTGGAGCAAAGGCAACTGAAACGTATTCGTTCAAGACGCCTACTGGTGTAAACAAGATTGAAATCAGCGTTGACGATGATTTCCCGGTTGATAACGTTGCATACATAAGCGCTCCATCAGGCGGCAAGGCAAAAATCTTGCTGGTTGCAAACAACGCAAGCACGTTCCTCAAGAATGCGCTGCTTGCTTCAGGTGATTTCGATGTGACAATGTCCGAGCCGCCAGTTATCACGCAGGGCGATTTTGATGTCATCATTGTCAACAACATTGACGTTAAGCAGCTGCTACCGGGAACGTTTGAAAGTTTCAAGCAGAAAACAGAGAATGGGGCAACTGTCATTGTTGCAACACAGGATAATTCTGAAAAAATTGATTACAAGGGCCTGCTGCCGGTCAGCTTGGACGGCAGGGGCGACGGCGGCTTTGTCAACGTCGAGCAGCTTAACCGTTTTACCAAAAATATTGATTTTGGCAAAACTGATTACACCATAAAAGCAGACCCGGTTGGCGACCAGACAGTCGTTGCAACGGTCAACAAGATGCCTGTTATTTCAATAAAGCAGACGGGAGCGGGAAAATTGGTCTATTACGGCATTCCTGAATCAAGCGAGTTCAAGTATTCTCCAGACTTCCCGATTTTCTGGACAGAGCTCATCAAGTTTGTTACTGAGCAGCAGGATGTGAAGAACCTAAACTTAAAAACAGGAGAGACATTAATACTGAACGAAGAGCAGAAAATCAAGACGCCAACCAGAGTATTGAAGCGTGCCGCGTTGATTCTTGACGAGCAGGGCGTATACGAGCTTAAAGACAGAACTATTGCGGTAGATCTGGTTGATGAACTGGAATCTAACATTAACACGGACAAAAAAGTGGGCACGAAGAGCGCGGATTACAAGCTGAAGCCGGTGAAGGAAACAAGAGAGTTCCACTGGGAAATCTGGCTGCTGGTGCTTGCGCTCATATTGGCAGTGTTTGAGATATTCTTTGTGAAATATCGGGGTGACCTATGAGTGTAACCGACATACTCCAATGGTCATACGCGCACATGGAGTACCCATGGGTGCTGCTGTTCGCAATTATTGCAATTCCGCTAATCTGGTGGCTGCTGCGCCATGAATTTGTGCTGCTGAAAGAAGATTTGAGTGTAAAGCTGCAGAAAAGAAAAGTTAAGCGCCTAATGTTTTTCACGCGCTCAATTATCGTAATTATGCTGCTGCTCGCGCTGGCGTCGCCTTATGTGCAGAAAGAGAAAATCATCGAGGGAGATGCCTTCATCCAGCTGCTGGTTGACAACAGCACGTCAATGGCGCTGTTTGAGGATGTTTCACAGACGCTTGCGGCAAAGCTCGAGAAAAAATTGAACACTGAAGTAAAAGTTGTGGGCACCGGTACAACCTCAAATATCGGTGATGCGGTGCTCAATAATTTGCAGCAACACGGCAGTATTCTGTTACTCTCAGATGGTAATGTGAACTCAGGCGCGAATCTGGGCGATGTTGCATTGTTTGCCACGAAATTAAATGCCACCATTAATGCCATCAGGTTAAACCCGATTAAAAGTGACGCCAGTGTAGAGATTGCCGGACCATCAAAGACGCTGGAGAATTCTGACAACACATTCACCGTGTTCATTAATCGCGTTGGAAATATCGGGGCATTGCATCTTACGGTGACGCTGGATGGTGAAACCGTCTACGACCAGACCACCAGCGACAAGGCATACCAGTTCACCAAGCAGCTGCCGAAAGGAACGCATGAGCTGGTGGCAAAGATTGACAGTCCTGACTTTTTCCCGAACAACAACGTGTTTTACAAAACGGTCAAGGTCGTTCCGCAGCCAAAAGTGCTTTTATTGAGCGAGAAAGCATCTCCGCTGGAAACACTGTTGAAGCAATTGTATGTGGTTGACATGGCTACTAGCTTTCCGGCAAAGCTTGACGATTATTACACTGTTGTGATAAATGATATTCCCGCCGACCATCTCGACACGTCAACGGATGTTTTGAATGATTTTGTAACAGACGGCAACGGCATGGTGGTATTTGGCGGCGAGAATTCGTATGACAAGGGCAACTATAAAAGATCAGTATTCGAATCAATGCTGCCCGTCCAGGTCGGCACTCCTGAGAAAAAGCCTGGCGATACTGCTATTTCAATGTGCATCGACATTTCGGGCTCTGCAGGAGCTCCGTTCGGAAGGTGGGCGAGCACTGCAGACTTTGAGAAATCAGCAGCGCTAGGCATCCTCCCATCACTCAAGCCTGACACCATAGTTTCAGTCATAGCATTCAATTCCCAATCATACTTGATATCAGAACCAGGCCCGGTCTTCTCGAAAAATATCGATGATATCGTCGGCCGTCTCAAATGGGGCGGCGGAACCGCCATAGAAGCGTGCATCCTCAAGGCAGTCTCCCTTCTAAGTGACTTTTCAGGCAGCAAAAACATTGTCCTTCTCTCCGACGGCA
>JBGPJV010000025.1:0-9147 GCA_041485605.1 Candidatus Nanoarchaeia archaeon
AAACTGGGAAGGTTCTACTTGGCAACTGTAGACAATGCAATCAAGAACTTCCAAAAACTTCAGAAGGGGGAATATCTTGACACGGGCGGCAATCTAAGAAATGTAAATACCTGAGCTTTTTTCTTTTTTTACTTATTTCTCCATACTAACCATATTCCAATCAAGAAAACAGGTATTGTCAGCCATTGTCCCATTGTAAGCGGGCCATAAGCAGGCAAGTCCTTGATGAACTCTACTGCAAAGCGGAATATTCCATAGAGTATCAGATAAACGCCGAAAAGTGTGCCATCCTTCCACTCTTTGTTGCGTAATGAGTAAAGAATGCCAAAGATGACTACATTATAGAGTGCCTCATAGATTTGTGTCGGATGCCGTGCTCCTTCTGCGCCAGAAAACACAACGCCCCATGGTAAATTTGTAGGAATGCCGTACAATTCTCCATTGATGAAGTTGCCGATTCTTCCAAAGGCATTGCCTAGCGCAATTGGAACGCAAAAGACGTCTGCTAATCTCAAGAAAGGTATTCCTTTTTTGCGCGTGCCATACCACCACGCCGCAAATGCTACTCCTGCAAGACCACCGTGGAAACTTAATCCACCTTCCCAGACAAAGAGTATTTTCCAGGGCGCGGAAATAAAATATGCTGGATTATAGAAGAGCGCATAAAACAGTCGTGCGCCGAGTATCATGCACACGACCATCCAGCCCAATAAATCGTCAAGTTCTTTCTCTGTTAGTTTGAGCTTGCCTTGTCGTATGACTGAGCGGACATAATAGAACGTAACAAAGAACGCAAGAACATACATCAGGCCGTACCATCTAATCTCAAGCGGCCCTAAATGCAGGATGGCTGGGTTAAGTGTGTGCGTGAACATGGCTGAGTACTCTGATGATATACACACGTATTAAATTCATTGTGGGGAAGAGGATGATAAGCCCAAAAAGCAGTGCTACGTTGATGTTTGCTTTGCTTATCATGTTCAATATGAATTGTGCAGAGAGATAAATGCTCGTGCTGAGTACGATTAGCGGAATGCTGACTCGCAATGGTGTTTTGAACAGTGTTTTCGCTTTAAGTTGTGGATAGCTGAAAATTGCTGTTACAAATACAACTGCCAAAATTCCGAGAAGCACGTTTCCTGCAATGTTTGGAGCGCCGGGAGAGATTTTGTTGATTAAAACGTGCCGAAGTCCGGCAATAACATCAAAGAATTTGTAAATAATATAGCACAGTATCCACAATAAATTGATTTTTGCAAAGCCAAGCATGTATTTTCTGTATGTCCACTTTTCACCAGCGATTTGTGTTGCTATCATCCAGCTGCTGCCGTGGAAGATTACGTAAATCAAGTAGATAACTACAAAGAGCACAAAGATAAGAGTCAATAATTTCGCAGTATACGGCCAGAGTTCTGGGCCAAAAAGTTTTGAAAGGAGTCCTGTTGGCACTCTGCCTTGTTGTCGCATCATGTCTGAAAGCTGGTTTGCCAGTAAAACTGAATGCGCCAATATTTTGTCGCTCACAGGCGTTGTGAAGAATCCCCATGCGAGGAAAAAAACAGCGTCAATTAATGATGCTATTACCAGCCAGAATGGGTTTTTCTTGAGCAAAGAGAATGCAGTAATAAGTTCCCTGACAACAAGTTCTTTTGAGAGGTCTTTCACGTTGCATTCACCACGACTTGTTTGATGACCTGCTGGACAGTCGGCGTTGGGAATAATTTGTCCATAGACATTGTCAAGAATGCAATGATGACAAGCACTATAATCACGATAATAATGACCTGCCAGTCCCCCTTTTCCATATAACAGTCCCAGAAACGTTGGCTTTTTAAAGTTTATGTACTCATTTGTTGTAAAAGATGGTGCACTTATCTGAGCGTGAAGAGCAATTGCCAGACCAGGCGATAGAAAGACTCATCGAGATAATGGTTGAAGAGCCTAAGATTCTTTCTCTTGGTCCTGGCGAGCCTGATTTTTCGTTGCCAAAGCCTCTAGTGGCGGAAGTAAAGCGTTTGGCAAACCAGTCTAATCATTATTCTCCTGCAGGCGGCTTGCACGCATTGCGCGAAGCGATTTGTAAAAAAGTCAAGCGTGATAACAAAATTACTGCCCGTCCTGAGAATGTTACCGTGTCTTGCGGTTCGCAGGAAGCATTAATGTTGGCCGCGGCCTGTCTTCTTGACGTGTCCGAAGAAATTCTTGTTCCCAACCCTGGCTTTATGGGCTTTCTGCCGTCATTTGAACTCTTTAATGCAAACGTTAAAACGTACAAATTATCTGAAGAAAATGCATTTGAACCGAATCCTGATGAAATAAAGAAGCAAATTACAAAAAAAACGCGTGTCATTCTTCTTAACTCGCCTGCCAATCCAACTGGCAACGTTATCAGCAAAAGAATTTTGGAAGAAATAGCAGATATTGCCGTGGACAACGATCTTTCAATCTTTTCTGACGAAGCATATGAGCATATTATTTACGATGACGCAAAGCACATCAGCATGGCGAGCCTGAATGGCATGGCAGACCGGACATTTACTTTCCAATCTTTCTCAAAGACGTACGCAATGTGTGGTTTCCGTTTGGGATATGTTGTTTGTCCAGAGAAGGCAGCAAAAGCAATCAAGAAAACTCACGTGTACACAACCATTTGCGCTCCTACATTGTCGCAAAAGCTCGGAATTAAAGCGCTTTCCTTGCCGAAGAAATACACGCTTGATATGGTGAAGGAATACGACAGAAGAAGAAAAGTTATTGTGCGCCGCTTGAATGATATGGGCTTGCCGACTTCAAATCCAAAAGGCGCGTTTTACACGTTCTCAAACATCAAGCATTTGAACAAGAACAGCTGGAAGTTTGCGTTCAATTTGTTGAAGAAGCAAAAGGTCGCAGTTGTTCCCGGCTCTGACTTCGGCACTGAAGGCGAAGGCTTTATCCGCTGCAGTTTCGCAACGAAATTACCTATAATTCAGAAAGCATTAGACCGTATTGAGAAGTTTATTGGTTAATGTTTATTTTTCTTCCAAATCATGGCATCTGCATATCGAATGCCTGACCCATAAGAGCCTGAGTGCTCACGTGCCACTTGGAGAACGGCATCATAGGTTTCTTTATGCGCCCAGTCTCGTTGAATTTCTAAGAGTACTTGCAGCCAGGTAACTGGAACTGCTCCTGCTTGAATCATTCTCTGCACGGCCATATCATGTGCTGCATTGCTCACGTCACCGCAGGCATCAGCAACAAAATACACTTCGTATCCTGCTTCAAGCGCATGAATCACTGGCATGCCGACGCACAGTGTAGTCCATAAGCCTGCAACAACCAGTTTCTTCCTTCCAATTTTCTCAACTGCAGCTAGGACTTTCTTGTCTTCCCAGCAGTTGATACTAGTTCTGTCGATTGGCTTGATTTTTGGTAAAACATTCAATACTTCAGGGAAAAAAGGGCCGCTGAAACTCTTTTCTGCGATAGTTGTTAAGACAGTTGGAATCTTGAAAACTTTGGCTGCTTTCGCAAGGCCTGTTGCATTGTTAATCAATGTTTGTCCATCAATCGAGTGCACGGCAAAAAGCATTTGTGGCTGATAGTCAACAAGTAGAAAAGAGCAATTTTTTGGGCTGAGTAATTCACGAATGGACATGGTTCACCTCTCTAATGAACTGAGCTCTCAAAAGTATATAAATATTGTGAGCAAATCAAGAATTCAAGCAATAGTGCGTATACGCCGCTAATGCCCGCACCGCATTTTCTGGGAAAGTAAAGCACGGCAGCCCTGCTGCTTCAAATTGTTTTTTCATCTTTTGTGAATATTCGCTGCCGGTTGTAACGAGTATAATCGGCTTGTGCGCTTTTGAATTAATCTCTTTCAAAACGCGCACCAAACTTTCATCAAGCAATGGTGTTTGCGTCAGCACAGTAACCACAATGCTGTCATTGGTAATGTCTTTGAGCGCCGCTTCAAGCACCAACTTGTACCTTTCTACCGTTGCGTCGCCCAAAACGTCAGTTGGATTATCCACAACAACTGTTGGCGGAAATACTTTTTGCAGCGCTTTGATGTTTCTGCCTGCTTGCGCAAGAGTTAGCCCATAATGAACAATTGAATCTGCTGCTAAAATGCCGTATCCGCCGCCGTTTGTAATAATGTGCACTTTATCTCCTGCTGCGCGGACGCGCACTTTCTCAAACAGTTTTGCAAACTCAAATAATTCCTCAAGTTTGTGCGCAATGACAACATTTGCCTGCTTAAACGCGCCGTAATATACGTCTGCACTGCCCGCAAGAGCACCTGTGTGGCTCTTGGCCGCTTTGCTTCCTGCTTCAGTCACTCCCCCTTTTATGACAATAACTGGCTTCTTGCATTTTTTTGCAGTCTCCAAAAATTTTCTGCCGCTGTGCGCGCCCTCTATATACATACAAATGACTTTAGTGTCAGGATCTTTTGACAAATAATCCAGTAAATCGCTTTCATCGACATTTGCAGCGTTGCCGTAACTAATAAATTTGGCAAAGCCGTAATTTTCATACGCGGCTAAGTCAAGCACTGCGCTTCCCGTCGCGCCGCTTTGTGAAATAAATGATATTACGCCTGGTTTGGGTCTTTGTAATCTTTCCTTTGGCAGGAACAGCATGTCCATGTGTGAGTGCGCGTCAAAAATTCCAAGGCAATTTGGCCCAATGCAGGTTATTCCGTTGCCTTTCAGCTTGTCCTGTAATTCTTTCTCCAGTTTCATATTGCCGATTTCCTTGAAACCTGCAGATATTATCACGACATGCTTGATTCCTTTTTTGCCGCACTGGTCAAGTATCGAAGGCACTGTCGCTCCAGGCGTCGCAATGACCGCCAACTCTACTTTTGCCGGAATCTGAATTACGCTCGCGTAACATTTCAATCCAAGTATATTGTCCGCATTTGGATTGACTGGATAAAGCGTGAAATCCCTGCCCATTAATTGTTTCAGAATCGTATTGCCTATTTTGCCTGCTTCTCGTGCAGCGCCTACTATAGCTATACTCTTGGCATGGAAGAATGGGTCGAGATTCATTCTACTTTTATTCCCTCAAACTTTATTTTTTCTCCTTGCAGTTTCTGTAGTGTACTGACAACAAATTTCGGCCTTATTTCCGAGCCGGCAAAGAGCGCAGTGAGCTTTTGTTTTGCTTTTGCAGGAGTATCTGATATAAATCTTAATTCAATCAATCCTTTTTTCCTGTTCAGGTAGACCTGTGCTTCTTTGACTTCTGCCAATGACAACGCTCTATCACGTATCGCAACCAAATTAACGCGCGTTCCTTTTACTTTTTCTTCTACCATGCCGGTTAGTTTCCATTGCGCTTCAACTTCGCGTATTCGGTTAATGCCAAATATGCGTGTGACATTTAGTTGGCAGTGTGGGCATTTTTCATTGACTATTTGGTCGTATTTATCGCCGATAAAGTAACCGGATAACAATGTACCAGCGCCGTCAATATTCCAGCTTGCAGCATAGCCGTTTGGCGCAAAATTCCAGTCATCAATGACTTCGTTGGTAGCATGATTGACTTCCACAGTTTTAATCACAGCACTGAGTGGCGCAACGTGATGGTAGCCGCTGCCGGGCGAGCATTCAGGCAGTAATGCTTCTTTGAGCTCGCTTGCGCCGTACAAGTCAAGCACAATTGCCTGCCGTACGCCTACTTTGCGTGCCAGTTCTGCTATTTTTTCTCTTTCAGAATCAACCATTTTCTGTGCGCCATTGATAAACAGCACTTGCTCTGGCAGTTTTATCTTTTTTTCTATTGCCATTGGCAAAAATCTATTCCTCAAATAGTCGCTCATGCCGCAAATAATGTTTGGCTGTGCTTTGTCTGCAAGAGCAATGAGCCGCTCAGTAGGAATCGCTCCGCCTGCTGCCGTGCATAAGTTTAGGTCTGCGTTAATGTCAAGCGCGTGGTGCACAGCGTGCCAGCCCAAGTGCGGCGCATATGGGAAAACATTCATGCCTACTTTTCTATCAACTGAAATATGTTCGAGTGTTATATCGCCAATTATCTTCAAAATGCCCATTAGTGTGTCAAATTTCTGTGCACCAGTCAAAAATACAGGCGTTGGATTACCGCTTTCAGTGCCTCCAGAAAAAATAAGCATTTTTGGCACGTAATAGTTTTTCAGCATCTCTTTTTTGTGGTGGGAGAAGAGCAAATGCACTGCACTTCCATATTCATCCTGGTTGTCCAAGTAGGAAAAGTAATCTGAGAATATTTTGCTTAAGTCTGGCTTGACGACAAAATCTTCTGGGTTTTTCATGTATGTTGCTTTTTTAATCAGTGGCAGTCCTTTTGCGCGCCAGTCCTCAACGCTTTTCAACGTAAAAGGATCTACGCCATATTGTTTGAACAATTTTGCATAGAATGGCGTGTATGGAAGCATGAACCTGCAGGTTGCTCTGAAGCGCAGATTCTGCAGTCGTTCAATCTTGTCAAAGGTGAACTTCCTGAGCTGTTCAAGCGTGAGATATTCGCGCAATGCGTTTCACCTCTTTCATTACAGTTTGTGTTACTTTTCCAAAATTCTGTTTTGTTGGCTTTTGTTTAAATGTCATGGGCTTTCCTATTGTGATCACAATATTTCTTTTGAAATTTGGCAAGAAGTGATATCTGTTCCAGAAATGCCAGGTATTCATCCCAACAGGCACAACCGGTGCTTTATTCAACAGCGCCAGGACGCCAAGTCCGGTGTGTGTGACTTTTTCCACGTTTCCGGTGTATGTGCGTTGTCCTTCAGGAAAAACAGCGATACACCTGCCTTGTTTAAGCGCTGCGCAGGCTTTTTCTATGCTGCCGTTTATTCTAATAGCGCCAAAATGGTTGAACAGCACATTCCAGAAAGGTCCGAGAAACTTTTCATTAGTTGCAAACGTGCATAGCCGCATGTTTCTATGCCAGGCAATCAGAAAAATAAGGATGACAGGATCAATATAGCTGGAATGGCTTGCTGCAATGATGAATGGTTTCTTTGGCAGGTTCTCAATGCCGTCTATCTTTTTGATAAAGAGCGATAAAAGTGGCCAGAACACTAACTTGCTGAATGAATACACCATAATTTACCTCTTTTTTGCCTGCATGTCAGAAATCTATGATTTCCGAGCACACTCGCCAACATTGTTGGCGATGAAAAAAAGAGACCAGCCGAAGAGCGCTTCGGCGCTGCCTCTTTTTAAGTATACATTCTGTAATGCACTCTATAAAAAGGTTTGCAGGTAAAGTTTTTATAGCGCGGCTATAGGCAGTGATATATGAAAGTGTTTTTGGGTGTGGCAGTGTTATTGTTGCTGGCAGCGTGCATTCAGTTCGTGCCTGAGCAAAAAAATGAGACCGCATACACTTCTGAGGTCGTGCAGGTTAACAAAACCATTGCAAACGTGACTGAAATTCCAAAGAACATAACAAAAAAGCCAAAAATCATCATTGAAGTATCTGAAAATCTCACGAATGAGAAAAATGATTCAATAACTGAATCTAACAGCTCAAACGCAATTACTGGCGGCGCGGTAGAAAATGTTAGCGTGGACCTGACGATCGGCGCGGCACACAAGATGATTCCTCAACTTGAAGAAGCAGTAAAGAATGCGCCGTGTTATAATCTCACTTGGAATGGCATTGAAGAACAACTGCAGCGCAGGCCGATGGATTTTAGAAAGGAAATGCGATTTGAATATGTGGGCGGCAGGCTGTTTAAGGGCTGGATTCTCTCTGTTATTTCTATCAACCGTGCAATGATTGATTCCCAGACGGTTCAGGTTATTGTTGAAGACATGCAGGTTACCTGCCTTGATACTGATAATTTCACAATTGACTGGGATAATAAGCTGAAGAAATTTGTTAATTAGTTATTTTCTCTTAAGCCAGCGAATGCTTTCTAGTTTTTGTCTGAATGCAAGACGTGCTATTAAATTGACTGCATAAAGTGAAATGCCTACTGATGCAAAGCCAAATAGTACTGATGCTATTTTTCCTGCATGCGTGTGCGGTGCAATATCGCCGTACCCTATCGTCAGCATGGTCATGCCGGTGAAATAGAACGCGTCCAGTGTTGACCATCCTTCGATGTGTTTGAACATCATAGTTCCAATTGCCATAAGCACCAAGAGGCTAACAAATGCCGAAACAAGGAGTGAGCGGTCGTGGTTCATGCTTCTGCTTTCACAGCAGTGATTAATATACCTTTTCTTTGGCAAACGTTTAAAAACGGAAATATACACTTTCCGACTATGAACAAAAAAGAGGTTTTTGCCTGGGGTATGTATGACCTTGCAAACACTATATTCTCTGCTCTATTCGTGACGTTCTTCTTTCCGTTCTACGTCAAGACGTTTCTTGGCGGAAACGAGTTTCAGATCGGCCTTGTCTTTGGCCTGAGCATGCTTGCTGTTGGTTTTATAGTGCCGGTTATTGGCGCGTGGAGTGACGTGATTGGCAGGAGAATGCCGTTCATTGTCTTCTTTACGGTTGTGTGCTGCCTATTGACCTGGCTAGTTGGAATTGCTCCATTATTTTGGGCTCTTTTCGCGGGCTTCCTGGCTAATTTTGCTTATCACGCTGCCTTGACAACTTACAATGCTTTGCTTGACAAGATTGCCAGCCGTTCTGAAATGGGGTATGTTTCCGGCATCGGTACGGCTATGGGCTACATTGGCACATTAGTTTCTCTGGGCATTGCAGCAATACTGTTAGTTCATCTGGGCTGGGAGACGGCTGAAGGCGCTCGTGCCATCTTTACAGCTACTGCGGTAATGTTTTTCGTATTTTCCTTGTTCACCTTTTTGGGCATTTATGAGCCAAAGTCAAGAAGAAATCATCGTTCTGCTTGGATGCACGTTCGTGACAGCATCAGAAATGTGCGCTACACATTCAAGCACGTAAAAAAACACAAGTCTTTCTTGTATTTCTTGTTGTCAATGTTTTGTTATGCTGATGCCATCAATGCAGTCATAGTTTTTCTTTTCTTGTTTGCGCGTGAGCAGATTCATTTGAGCGTGCAGGCATTTTTTGTTGTCTATGCGGTCCAGTCATTGGGCGGGGTTGTGGGCGGGTAGTTGTCCGGGAGGGGGGTTGACGGGTATGGAGCTCCGTAGGGCTTGGGCTGGGCGGGTATTGCGGGGGGGGGGG
>JBGPJV010000026.1:0-9010 GCA_041485605.1 Candidatus Nanoarchaeia archaeon
ATTCGGCAGGCAATGAAGCAAAGCTTGACGTCACTGTTGTTGTAGAAGACGAGAACAGACCGCCAATCTTCGGCGCAGGAAGCTTCAGTTAATTATTTTTTTATTTTATTATCTTTTTTTCTTGAGCATGCTTGGCAATTAATTTCGGATTATCAATACAATGGCCAAGCTTTGAATCATATGAGCCGCACAACATCTTCAGCTGGCCACGGCGGGTGCACATCGGCGTCTTGTAGCCGGTCTTTGCGATTCTTCGCATGCCGCACATGAACTTTCCATAATACACCATGCACGCGCAATCAGGGCGTTTGACGAGCATGCCGTCTTTCGCGCACTTGACTTTCAAACACTCGTTTTCAACACAATAGCCCTGCCTGATAAAATACCCTTCGGGGCACTCAATACCAACTGCACCTGTTATGCTGTTGGAAGGGAAAAGCAATACGATTAATGCGGCGACAGAAATGATGCCAAACAAAAAAAGCTCTTTTTTCACAAGCCCTTAGCAGAGACGCCCAATACTTTAAGCTTTCTGTGCAATGTCTCAAATCGCAAGCCAATCTTTCTTGCCGTTTTGGAAATATTGCCGTTGTTTTCCAGCAAAGTTTTCTCAAAATACCGTTTCTCAAATTCCTTTTCAGCTTCTTTCAATGTTTTTGGGGTTTCCGGCAGTTCTTTGATAATGTTTTTTGACAAACTCGGGGCCTGCTTGTACAATGCCTCATATTTAATCGGATTCAATGCGGTCTTGTAGTGCTCCAATGATTCCTGGATAATGTCCTGCACTGCCAGCTGCTTCACATACTCGCCCTTCTGCAAAACGTCCCTGAACCGCTGTACTTCAATTTTCATCTCTGCAACAATTCTATGAATGCTTCTCCTGTCAACCAAAGCAATCTTTGCGACGTTTGCGACATTCCCAAAGTTCAACTGCAGCAAATGCGCAACATATTCTCTTTTGAATTTCTTTTTCGCATCCTTGAATTTGAGCCTGGTGTTAATGTCAAATTCCAGTAATGCGCTCTTCTTGAGCCGGTCAGAAATATCAGTTTCCAACTCATTAACCGTAATGCCGAGGTTCTTCTGCATAGCTTCCTCTAACATCGGCTTGACTTTGTTCTCAATTAGCTTCTCTAATTCACTCACCATGATTATTTTGTCATACTTTCTAGTATATAAAACTTATGATTTAAATGTCGTAGTTTTTCTGAACGAATACTTTTTAAATAAACTGAGAATTTACCGTCAATATGGGCCGTTAGCTCAGCGGTAGAGCACCCGACTCTTAATCGGGTGGTCGTGGGTTCAAATCCCACACGGCCCGTATTATTTTCTTTCTTCAAGTACGACTATAGTACACAAACCTTAATATAATAAAACGACTCGTATTTCCTATAGAGGCATCGGCACTATCGCCGACTCACAAGAGGTGATTAATTAATGGCAAAAGATATGACGGCGCAATGCAGCCCAAAATGCATAGTTCTAGGATTAGTAGCAGCAGCATTTGCCGCAGGAGGCTTATGGATGATCGTCGCTGCAGTCATGAAACAAATGGCTGGCATGATGCCGACAACAAACGTCTTCCTATGGTACTTCGGAGGATTCATCCTCTTTGCAATCGCAAAGATGATGAAAATGAAGTGCTGCAATTTCTGCAGAATGGCCTAAGCCGTTGCAGTTTTTCTTTTCTTTTTTTTTTAACTTTGACGTAATTCTCGACAAACTTCGTTTGTCGGAAATTTCGAGCGTTCTCGAAATCTTTATAAATACCCTCTTCTTGGAAAATACTTGAGTGAGAAAAGGGAAAACACGAACAAAACACGTTTTTCTCACCTAATAATCCCACGATAGGGTGAAGGGACGAATGAAGGGTTTAAAACCATTATTACCGACATTAAAGGAAAAGAAACGGTATTTAGCGTTTGAAATCATCTCAAAAAGCAAAATAAAGGCTTTTTCAGAGGTTTCCAAGGCAATTTGGAGCTCAACGCTCTCATTTGCAGGCACTAAGGGGGCTGCGCAGATGGGCATTTGGGTATTTCCAGAGAAGTACAGCGCTGAAAAACAACGCGGACTAATCAGAGTAGAACACAGGAATTTAGACGAAATGAAAGCATCACTTGTACTCATCAAAGAAATTGAAGAACAGCCGGTTGTCGTGCGCTCACTAGGAGCAAGCGGCATCATGGCAAAAGCAGAACAAAAATATTTAGCAGGGGTTAACAACCTGGATATGATAGGGAGGGACAAAAAATGGTGAAACGAGACGATGATATGGGTGGGCAACCAATGCCACACCAGCTCATGGGATATGACCGCGCAATTACAATGTTTTCGCCGGACGGCAGGCTTTTACAAGTTGAATATGCCAAGAAAACAGTCAGGCAAGGAAGCACGGCCATCGGCATGGTATGCGCAGATGGAGTACTGCTTGTTGCAGATAAAAGAATTATAGACAAGCTAGTCATCCCAGAAAGCGTTGAAAAAATCTTCCAGATTGACGACCACATTGCAGCAACCGCAAGCGGCATTTTATCAGACGCACGCGTGCTGATTGAAAGAGCACAAGTCAAAGCACAGCAGCACAAGGTAACGTACGACACGCCAATTGACACTGTTACTGTTGTGAAGGACATCTGCGCATTAAAACAAATTTGCACGCAGTCAGGCGGCCTGCGGCCATTTGGCGTTTCAATTATTTTGGCAGGCATTGACTCAGAGGGGCCAAAATTGTTTGAAACAGACCCGACAGGAATCTATTTCCAATTCAGAGCAACCGTCATCGGTGAAGGAGAAACAGAAATTGAGGAAGTCCTTGACAAAGAATTCAATGACAAAATGACCATTGAAGAAGGCCTTAAATTAGCGGTTGACGCTTTGAACAAAATATTAGACAAAAACTTCAACGTGGACAGAGTAGATGCAGCGTACATTACAACCGCTGACAGAAAGTTTGTCAAAGTCAAGAAAGACAAGCTCGAAAAACTCCTCCGTGAAGTGAAGAAGAAGTAATGATATGAGTGAAACAATCAATCTCGCACGGCTCAGAAAAGGTTCAGAAATGTTTGAAATCGTAATAAACCCGGACCAGGCAGTCTACTTCAGGCACCACCCGGAGACCAACATACGGGACGCTTTAGTATATCCCAAAATTTACTCTGACGTCAAAAAAGGACTTCTTGCGAGCGAGCAGAGAATGCAGGCACTATTTGGAACAACTGACCCTCTTGAAGTTGCCAAACAAATAATCATCAAAGGCGACATTCAAGTTACAGCTGAATATCGCAAGCGCTTGCTGGAACAGAAAAGAAAACGCATCATAGATATCGTGCATAAACAGGGTGTTGATCCGCGCACAAATGCGCCGCACCCATTGCCGCGCATTGAAGCAGCAATTGAACAAGCAAAAGTAAGAATAGATGAGTACAGAGCAGCAGAACTGCAAGTGCCTGACATACTGAAAGCATTAAGGCCAATACTTCCCATTAAATTAGTCATGAAAGAACTTGACGTTGTTGTGCCGGCAGAATATGCGCATAAAGTGCATCCCATTATCAAAGCTTTCGGCAAAATACTGAAAGAACGCTGGGAAAGCGACGGCAGCTGGAACGGAAAAATCGAAATTCCAGGCGGCCTCGAAACAGAATTTTACGACAAACTAAACAGTATGACGCACGGCCATGCACAAACAACTCACGTTACTACGAAAGGTGAATCAACATGAATGAAGAAATATTAGTACAAGACAAAGAAATAGTGGTTCCTGGAGAAACCATCGCCACCGGCATGAGTTTCCTCCCGGGCAAAGGAGCCTATCGCGAAAGCGACAAAATATTAGCCCAAAGATTAGGAATGGTAAGTGTGGAGGGCAAAGTCATAAAGTTGATTCCACTCTCCGGCAAGTACATTCCAAAGCTCAAAGATAGAATAATCGGCAAAGTCTTCGACGTTCTGATGATGGGCTGGAGAATGGAAATAAATTCCCCATACTCCGCAGTCATGACGCTCAAAGACGCGACTTCTGAGTTCATTCCCAGAGGAGCAGACCTGACACAATACTTTGGCCTTGGCGACTATATCGTCTGCCAGATTGTGAACGTCACCAGCCAAAAACTGATAGACGTTTCCATGAAAGGACCAGGCATGCGCAAGCTTCGAGGCGGCAGGATAATTGAGGTAAACTCACAGAAAGTCCCGCGCATCATCGGCAAGGACGGCAGCATGGTCGGCATGATAAAACAAGCAACAGGCTGCAACATTATTGTCGGACAAAACGGCTGGATATGGCTTGACGGTGAACCACAAGGAGAAGTTACTGCGGTCAAGGCATTCAAGAAGATAGAGGAAGAAGCGCACCTTGGCGGCTTAACAGACAGAATGGCAACATGGCTGGAAAAAGAAACAGGCGTAAAAGTAAGCCCGCAAGCCCAGCCGCAAGAAGCACCTGCTGAAGAAGAGCCAAGACACCCGCACCATTTTGAGGGATCACAATGAGCTACACCAAACGAATTGACGGAAGAGGAATGGACGAGCTCAGACCAATGAGCGCGAAAGTAGGAATTATCCCGCGTGCAGACGGCTCAGCTATGTTCCAGATTGGAAAAACAATGGCATACTGTGCAGTGTATGGTCCTAGAGACTTGCACCCGAAGTTCATGCAGAATCCAGAAACTGGCATTTTGCGTGTGCACTATAATATGATGCCATTCTCAGGCCACGGCGAAAGAGTCAGGCCAGGAGGAGGCAGGCGAAGCAAGGAAATCAGCATGGTAATTCAAAATGCTCTGCTTCCAGTCCTTGACTTGAAAGAGTATTCAAACGCAGTCGTTGACGTGTTTGTAGAATTGCCCCAGACTGACGCAGGAACAAGATGTGCGGCAATTTGCGCGGCAGCAATGGCACTGGCAGATGCAGGATTGGAAATGAAAGACATGGTCTGCGCGGTAGCAACCGGGCGCGTCGAGGACAAAGTAGTTGTAGACTTAAACTATTACGAAGACTCGCACGAAGACGGAGCAGACCTGCCAATCGCAGTACTGCCAAACTCAGGCAAAGTAACCCTGATGCAAATGGACGGCGAAGTAACGAGAGAACAAATCAATCAATGCGTCGCCAAAGCAAAAGAAGCATGCAAGAAAATTTACGAAGTGCAAAAAGCAGCGTTGAAAGCACGCTTCAAGAGGAATTAAAATGAACCAAGATCTAAAAATACACCTGCTCAGAGCACTGCAAAAAAACATACGCTTTGACGGCAGAAAAAACCTGGAATACAGGCCAATAACAGTGCAGTACGGAGTATCAGCAAGCGCTGAAGGAAGCGCCATTGTCAAGATAGGCGGCACTGAAGTCATGGCTGGAGTAAAGCTGGAAACAGGCAAGCCTTATCCAGACACACCAGACCAAGGCAACCTGATGGTCAACGCGGAATTACTGCCATTGAGCAATCCCGCATTTGAAACAGGACCACCTGGCGAACAGGCAACTGAACTCGCACGAGTCGTGGACCGGGCAATCAGGGAAAGCAAGTCAATCGACGTGCACAAGCTCGTGATTTCACCAGGCGAAAAAGTCTGGAGCGTCAGCATTGACATCTGCACCATCAACGACGAAGGCGGGCTGCAGGACGCGGCTTGCCTTGCGGCACTTGCAGCGCTGAAGAATACAAAAATGCCCAAGCTGGACGAGAACAATGACGTTGACTATGACGCGGAAAAAACCAAAGAAGGACTTCCGTTAAGCAAAGAGCCGGTAGAAGTAACTGTCATCAAAGTAGGCGACCAATTCTTAGTAGACGCGCTTTCAGAAGAAGAAATGGCAATCGAAGCGCGCCTGACTGTAGCAGTCACGGAGAAAGGAATGATTTGCGCGATGCAAAAAGGCGGCGCAACACCCCTGTCTCCAGAAGAAATCGACAAGATGATAGAGATAGCACAAAAACTTGCGCCATTACTGCGCAAGTCGTTATAATGGTGGGGGCAATGGAAAAACATACAAAATACGAAATCGCACGAATGATAGGAAGCAGAGCATTACAAATCAGCATGGGAGCGCCATTCTTGGTAAAGCTTACAGAAAAAGATCTTGAAGCGATTGGGTTCAACCCAATAGAAATTGCCAAGAAAGAATATGAGCAAGGCGTACTGCCGATAGCAGTAAGGCGACCGCTTCCAAAACGCGCAGAAAAAGCAGCTGCTGCGTAATTTTTTTTATTTTTATGTTAAATTCTATAACTGACGCAAAACTGGACAAGTATTTCGACATTACTTCTCGCGCGCTCAAGAAAGTGAAGATTGTCGCTGTGCACAAAAAGCAAGCCGAAGACGCACTCGATATGGCAAAAAGATACTTTTCTGACGCACAACACTTCCGCGAAAAAGGAGATTATGTCAACGCGTTTGCCGCAGTAAATTATGCTCACGGATGGTTAGATGCGGGAGCAAGATTAGGGCTCTTTGACGTCGGGCACGATTCAGAACTGTTTACTGTGGACTAAGCGGTCTTGTTCATTTTCTCATCGAGCTTGATAAATGCGTCCAAGCTTTCAGGCTTAATAACCATCAATTTGTTTCCATGATTGACAACCAGCACTTCTTGTTTTAACTTGCCAGCAAGATTTGCTTTTTCCAATCCGTAGAATTCTTTTAATGAATACTCATTAAACTTAACGTGGCCGCTTTTGTACCAGTCAATTTTTGTGTGCTCAGAAAATGGGAAAATAACTCTCCGCGTATTTACAATGTCATCAATCTCTTCATTAGTAAAATCAGCTCCTTTTGGTTTTGGGTTTAGAACATGAGCCCAAATCTTTTCAAATGTATCTTCGGAATACATCGCCAGCAAATCAACGCCGTCAAACCTGAAATAGCTAGTCAGAAACCTGGAATCGGTTCCCAATACTTCGTAGAAAAGCTCCCATTCGGGCTTTAAGCCCTTGTTTGAGCGCTGCGGGATGTACAAGGTCTTGTTCCTTATAGCACCTTTGTAAATGTCCATGCAAGCTTAGAGTATTGGTTCCCTTTTAAATTTTACTGTTTTCACCACTATGTTGTGGTTAAACTCTCTTATATAGGATTACTTATAAAGAACACACATGCGGCCGATAATAAAAGAGGACATTCTGAATGTTTTGAAGGAAGTCATTGAAGCGCTGAAGAAAGAGGATTACGCTGCGCTTTCCGAGCTCAGCAACCACACTATCCATGATGCTAGCATCTTCCAGGAAGATGATCCTTTGACACTGGCAATTCTGATATATGCACTCTCAAAAGTCATCAGCAGATCAATAGAAAGGCGGCAGGCTTGCCCCAGCGTTGCACCATCTCTGCAGAAAGCGTATGATGCTCTTCAGGATGACGATGATAATGCGTACCGCGCTGTCATCAAAAACATGCTGCGGGAGATTGGCGAAATGGACGCGCAGCTCAAGATGTACATCCAAGAAGTCGTTCAAAAAGCCAAGATAAAGAAAGCATCGAAATTGTATGAGCACGGCATTTCAATTGCGCGAACAGCCGAATTACTTGGACTCAGCCAGTGGGAGCTGCAGAATTACATTGGCAAGACAGTTACTGATATTCCGCACGACGGCATGAGAGTTGGAGAAAGACTGCGAAAAGCACGGGAGCTATTTAGATGAGTAAAGTAATTATCTTTGACTCCGGTCCGATTATTAGTTTGACAACCTCAAACTTGCTCTGGATTCTTGAAGGGCTAAAGAAAAAGTCAAACGGCACTTTTTCCATGACTGATGGCGTCAAGAGAGAACTCGTTGACCGGCCGCTAGAAACACTGCGCTACAAATTTGAAGCACTGCAAGTGCAAAGTTTGATTGAGCGCGGCATTATTAACGTCATCAAAGATGATGTCGTGCAAAAAAGAGCACACGAACTGCTGACCTTGGCAAACTCAATTTTGTCAGCGCATGGACAAAACATCAAAATAGTGCAGATAGGAGAAATGGAAACACTTGCAGCAGCAATCCTTTACAAATCAGACGCCATTGTTATCGACGAAAGAATAACCAGAACACTCCTTGAGAATCCCAAGGGGCTTCAGCAGCTGATGGAAAAACGATTGCATATGCAATTAAAATTAAATGAGCGCGCGTTGAGCGAATTTGAAGAAGCAACTCGTCACATAACGGTGATAAGAAGCATAGAACTGGTAACAATTGCCTATGAACTTGGACTGCTTGAGAATTTTGTCGTTGGCATACCAAACGCCAGACGTGAATTAATGGAAATCATACTCTGGAGCGTTAAAATGAACGGCTGCTCGGTAACGGAAGACGAAATTAACACTATTGTAAAATCCCAGAAGGCGTAATACTAATCGTACGAAAAGTTTATAAGTAACTTCTGTGTAAATTATCTAAACATATTGAAAAAGGTCTGAGAATAAAAGAAACATGCTTCATTCTGGCGTTCTTTCTTCGCAGACGTATCTTTCTGCATCAACGGTGATGTTTTAATGGTTGAAGTGCCTTCTGGTCCATACAAGGGTATTGTCATCGCGCCACCACTGCCGTACGAATTTTTCGTCACAACTGGCATTGGCCAGAGCAAACATCAAATACACGCCGGCAGCTACCATGACGCAATGCGCGCGGCAGGCGTTGAACTCGGCAACCTGATTCCTTATACAAGCATTCTTCCACGCATTGCAAAAGAAGTTCCATTGGAAGAAGGCATTCAGCGCATAGAACACGGCGCAGAAGTCAAAGTCATACAAGCGGCAGCCCACGTTGACCTTGAAAGCAATCTCAAACGGGCAACATCCGGCATACTCTTTGCATGGCTGCATCCAAAAGGAAAAAGAGGACGCATCGGCGGACTTGTATGCGAGTACAACGGCAACGGCACTTTAGATGAAGCACGAGAAAATCTCGAATCCTGCATGGACGGCCTCTACCGAGGACCAAACAGAAGCGGCAAATCATTCGCGGAAAGCCATGACTTGAAAGGCAGACGTTTTATCAGCGCAACAATTGAACCAAAAGAGCGTTATG